>JAIVGU010000222.1 GCA_020201445.1 Halobacteriales archaeon | reverse complement strand
GCCAGAGCGAGGTCAGCGTGCCCTCCGCGGCCCCGCGCCCCTCCGGCAAGACCGAGGTCTACGACCCCACTGCCCCACGCGGCCTCGCCCCCCCGCCCCCGAGCGGCGCGGCCCCAGCGATGGCCGGCCCGGGCAAGGTCCACGCCGGCGCGCTGCCGCAGGGCGCCCTCAACGTCCTGCTGGTCGGCTCCGGCGCCCGCGAGCACGCGATGGCCCTCGCCCTGCGCCGCAGCCAGCGCTGCCACCTCTTCGTCGTGATGAAGCACCGCAACCCTGGCCTCGCCAAGTCAGCGACCGGGTTCAAGATCCTCGACGACCGCGACGCCGCCGGCATCGTGGCGTGGGCGCGCTCGCAGAGAATCCACCTCGCCGTCACCGGGCCCGAGTCCAGCCTGGAGGCCGGCGTCACCGACGCCCTGCGCGCCGCCGGCATCGCCGTGGCCAGCCCCAGCCAGGCCGCCGCGCGCGTCGAGACCTCGAAGACCTTCATGCGCGAGCTGATGGCCCGCCACAAGGTCCCGGGCCAGCTCGCGTTCCACCCGTTCAGCGACGAGCGGGCCGCGCTGGAGTTCCTGGACGAGCACGGCCCCGTGTGGGCCATCAAGCCCGTCGGCCTCACCGGCGGCAAGGGCGTGCAGGTCCACGGCGACCACTTCGCCGACCTCGACGGCGCCAAGGCGTACGTCCGCGCCATCTTCGCGGGCCGGCAGGGCGGCGGCGCGCTCCAGTTCGAGGAGTTGGCCCGCGGCGAGGAGTTCACGGTCATGGCGTTCACCGACGGCATGACCGTGCTGCCCATGCCCGCCGTGCAGGACCACAAGCGCCTGCTGGAGGGCGACCAGGGCCCCAACACCGGCGGGATGGGGAGCTACTCCTGCCCCGACGGCCTGCTGCCGTTCCTGCCCAGGGCCGACTACGACGCCGCCGTCGCCATCGTGCAGGGCCTCGTCGACGCGCTCCGGAAGGAGGGCACGCCCTACGTCGGCGCCATCTACGGCCAGTTCATGCTCACCGCGGCCGGCCCCAAGGTCATCGAGGTCAACGCGCGCTTCGGCGACCCCGAGGTGATGAACGTCCTCGCCCTGCTGGAGTCCGACTACCTCTCCCTCGTCGCCGCGATGGCCACCGGCACCCTCGCCGGGCAGCAGGCCAGGTTCCTGCCCGCCGCCACCGTGGTCAAGTACGTCGTGCCCCGCGGCTACGGCGAGGGCACTCCGGAGGCGGGCCGCCACGTCCAGGTGGACGAGTTCAACATCAAGCGCACCGGCGGGGTCCTCTTCCTGGGCGCGCTCGAGCAGCAGATGAGCGGCCCCCTCGTGACGCTCGCCAGCCGCACGCTCGCGGTCCTCGGCGTCGGCGCCACCATCGAGGCGGCCAACGCGGCGTGCGAGGCCAGCCTGCGCCACGTCCACGGCGAGGGTCTGCACGTCCGGCACGACATCGGCTCCCCCGAGCTGCTGCACCGCCGCGTCGAGCACATGGCCGCCCTGCGCGCTGAAGCGGGCGCCAAGCCCACGCCCATGGGCATCCGCAAGGTGGCGTGATGGCGGGCGAGACCACCATCTACTTCGTCGGCACCGCGGGCGCCGGCAAGTCCACGCTCGTCGCGGCCTACGACCGCTGGGCCAAGCAGCACGGCCTCGGCACCGTCCTCGTCAACCTCGACCCCGGCGCCGAGAAGCTGCCCTACACGCCGGACGTCGACATCCGCGACTGGGTGAAGATTTCCGACATCATGGAGGAGCACGGCCTCGGCCCCAACGGCGCCCAGGTCGCGGCGGCCGACATGATCGCCATGAACCTCGACGAGGTGAAGGAGGAAATCGACGGCTTCCGCGCCGACCAGGTCCTCATCGACACGCCGGGCCAGATCGAGCTGTTCGTGTTCCGCCAGTCGGGCAAGCACATCGTCTCGTCGCTGAACCCGGGCCAGAGCGTCATCGCCTACCTGATGGACCCCTTCCTGGCGCGCACCGCCACCGGCTTCACCAGCCAGCTCCTGCTCGGCTCGACGACGCTGTTCCGCTTCAGCGAGCCCATGGTGTTCCTGCTGTCGAAGGCGGACCGCATCGACCCCGACAGCCTGGAGACCATCCGCGGCTGGGCCGCCGACCCCACCTCCCTGGAGTCCGACGTCCTGGCCGAGGAGCCCACCATGAGCACGGAGTTCGCGGCGCAGGTGACCCGGCTGCTGGACACCCTCAAGCTCGACAACGTCCTGCTGCCCGTCAGCGGCACCGTGGGCGACGGCCTGGACGACCTCTACACCCTCGTGCAGGGCGCCGTCGGCCAGTCGGAGGAGGCCACGCCGGAGTACGACACCTTCCTCGGCCAGGGCAAGGAAGAGCCGGGGGACCTCGGGGAAGACCTGAATTGAGGACGCGCTCCCTCTTCGTCAGCGGCACCATCGTCGCCATCGCCTTCGCCGCGCTCATCGTCGTCGGGGTCCTCATCGTCGGCCTCTACAAGTCCCGCGAGGCCGGTCTCCCTCCGGTGTCGGCGACGTTCCAGCGCATCGACGCGCCCCCCGCCAACGCGACGGTGCACGACCTCGACTTCCGCGCCGTCCACACCCGCGACTCGTTCCTGGAGGACCACCTGGGCACCGCTGTGCAGCAGGGCGCGAGCCAGGAACTCAACCGCCTCCGCGTGGAGCAGATGCGGGCCACGCTGCGCGACCTGACGGGCGCCCCGGATTCGACGCTGTTCGTCGCGTGGCAGGGGGCGGTCGTGCAGGTGGACTTCAGCGGGTTCGCCTGAGGGGTCGCCCACCCATCCGCAGGGCTCAACGGCTTCCGGCGAACCGTCCCTGCGGCGTCACGTACTCCTTGGCCGCCTCGCGCATCCTCGCGATGAGCTCCTTGGCCCGCGCCTCGTCGCCGGTGGCCCGGATGCGGATCTGCCCCTGCTCCGGGTAGCTGCCCAGCACGACGCCGGGGAACTCCTTCTCCAGCCGCGCCAGGGTCCCGTAGAGGCGGGACTCCTCGGTGTAGAGCACCAACTCCTCGGTGTGGATGGGGGCGCTGGCCGCAAGGCGCGGGCGCACCGACTGGTCGAACATGCGGTAGAACTCGCGCGGCACGCCGGGTAGGGTGAACAGCACCACCGGCCGCGGCGGCACGGTGACGATGGCGCCCAGCGCGGTGCCGACGTCGTTGGGCATCGCCTCGGCGCCCTGCGGCAGCCGCGTCATCTTGAGCAGGCCCTCGTTGGGCTCGGGGCTGCGGAAGTAGCCCAGCTCGTGCCCGATGCGGGTGCGCTCGCGCATCCAGGCGACGTGCTCGGGGCGCGCCACCGGCGGGAGGCCCAGCGCCTGCGCGACCCCCTCCATGGTGCGGTCGTCCGGCGTCGGGCCGAGCCCGCCCGAGGTCACCACGTAGTCGAGGTCGAGGTCGTGCACGAAGCGGCGCACCGAGCGCACGACGTCGGGCAGGTCGTCGCTGCACACCTCGACGCGCGCCAGCTTGACGCCCATCGGCTTGGCCTGCCTGGCCAGCCAGTGGCTGTTGGACTCGTGGACGTGGCCGCCCAGCACCTCGTCGGCGATCACCAGGCAGCCCAGGCGCTTCACGGCGGCGGCAGGCGCGGCGGGGTTGAAGGGAGTGTTGGCATCGCCCTTCCGACCGCGAGGCCCGCCAACGCCAAGACTCGGCCTTGTGCCCTTCCGCGACGCTGGGCCTACTGCGGCGCGGGGACGTCCGGCGTCGCGCTGAAGCGCCATCCCACTGGCGGCAGGAAGCCGTAGAAGACGTGGGTGTAGGTGGTGAAGCTCTGCTCGACGCTGTAGCCGAGGCCGCCGCAGTAGACGTTCGGGTCGCGGCCCAGGGGCTCGAAGACCGGCCGGGCGGGGTCGCCGGGGTAGCACTGCGCGCTGTCCAGCGGGTTGCGCGTGCCCTCGATGCTGCCGGTGAAGACCCGCAGGTAGAGGTCGTGCCAGGTGCCGTAGTGGTTGCCGGCCGCCTGGGTCTCGTTGCTCACCATCAGCAGCGGCGACTTGCCCTGCGCCCAGCAGTTGCAGCTCCCGTTGTAGGAGCCGTCTCCCTTGGCGGCGCGCGAGTGCCAGAGCCAGAGCTGGTCGCTGGCCGACGTGGTGGTCGTCCACACCATCTCGCTCTGGACGAGCTGGGGCGGCCTCTCGATGGGCACCACGTTGGCGAAGTTGTCGTTGGTGGCGTTGGGGGTGCAGGGAACGGGGTCCATGCCGCAGGTGGGGCCGTTGAAGGCGCTGCACAGCGCGACGGCCGAGAGGGCGCACTCGAGGAAGCCGTTGAACTTGAACGACTGGACGTAGGGCGCGGCGCCGGGGACGGCGGCGAGCTGCACCTTCACCAGCGGCGGCGCGCTGTCGCCGGCCTCCACCTGGACCGAGTGCTGCGTGTCGGCGTAGCCGGGCTTGCTGACCCGGAGGAAGTGGCTGCCGGGGTCGACCGCCTCGAAGCCGAACAGCCCGTCGGCATTGGTCGTGGCGGAGCGCTCCTTGGCGCCGCCGGAGGCGGGCAGCACGACCTGGACGCCCTCGATGGGACGGATGGCGGGGTCGACCACCAGGCCGCGGATGACGCCCGTGGTGGGGGTGGCGCGCAGGCCGAGGTCGTCGATGGGCTCCTGCGCCGCCTTCGAGGCGCAGCCCGCGAGGACCGTCGCGGTCAGAGCGAACGCCACCAGGAAACGCATGGCAGGAGAGTCTCGCGGGGGGATGAAAAACCTGTTGCACGGGTCGGCGGACCGCCCCGCGCCGCCTGGTGGGTGTTCCCGCCTGGGCCTCAGAGGAGGGGAAGCCGGCTCTTCACGGCGGCCTGGGCCATCGAGAGGAGCACCGGCACGAGGGCTTGCAGGGCGAGGCGCGCCCAGGCGCTGAGCGGGATGGGGAGGGTGGGGGTGCGCACCAGGAGCCCGGACTCCTCCAGCCGGAGGTGGGCCAGCGCCGCCAGGTTGCTGCCCTTGGGGGCCGCCGACGCCGGCGACCGCAGCAGGCCGGTGAGCCGTTCGTAGTCCTGCTCCAGGCGGCCGAGCGCCTCCCGCTTGGCCCGCAAGGCGGCGCCCTGGATCCGGCTCAGGGGCCATGCCACGGCGGCCATGAGCCCGCCGACGATGAGCCCGATGGTGACGACGAGCGCGGCGGGGGCCTGGGAGCGCGGCAGCGCCACCACCGTCATGGGCAGGAACAGGCAGGCCATCGAGATGCCCAGGGTGGACTGGACGATGAAGCGGCCCACCCCGGCGAGGCCGCCGACGCCGTCCGCGTGCAGGGGGCGGAGGCGGAGGCCGCCCCTGGCCAGGTCGCACACGGCCCGCAGGGACAGCACGATGCTGGCCAGCCCCGGCAGAGCGACGAGGCCGAACCACGCCATCCAGGCGGCAAAGATACTCCAGAAGAGCGGGTCGGTCCAGCCGTGGAAGCCGCCCTCGGCGAAGAGGAAGGACGTGAGTTGCCAGTAGGTCAGGAGCGCGACGGCGAACAGCGGGCCGGCGAAGGCCGCCTGGAGCCGGCGGTAGCGGCGGGTCCGCGCCGCCAAGGCGTCCTGGACGTCCGCCTGCCGCCGCGCCACCTCCGCCGCGGCGTCCGCAAAGGCGGGGAGGTGGCGGACGTGGTGGAGGTAGAGCAGCCCCGGGGCCAGCAGCCACAGGAGGGTGCCCACGAGGTAGGAGAAGAGGGCCGCCGGGGCAATCTCCCGCCAGCGCAGGGCCAGGAAGAGCGCCAGCAGGAGGGACCACGGCAGGGCGAAGAGCAGGAGCGACGTGCGGAGGGGGGCGCGCCGCCCACCGGGGAAGGCGCGGACAGCCCTGCAGAAGAGGGGCCAGGGAAGCAGGCGGCCGGAGGGGTGCTGCGTCCTGGGACCCATGCATTGCGCGACGGGCGGGTTCCTCTTGAAGGTTCGGCCCCCCGGGGACATTCGCAGCGCTCAGCCAGCCAGTCGGGCCAGCAGGATGGCCGCCGCCAGCAGCGGCACGGCGAGGCAGAGGAAGCGGAGGGCTTTCTCCGGGGCCGCCAGCAGGGTGTCCCGCTCCAGGGGCTGCGCCTCGCCGGTGGCAAGGATGAGCTCGCCGCGCACGGCGGCCACGCGGCGGCGCAGCATCCGGGCGGGCGTGGAGAGAGAGCGCTGGAGCATCGCCAGGGCATAGCAGGCCGCGGCCCCGGCCAGCGCGGCCAGTCCCAGAGGCTGCCCCATCGCCCACGCGGCGGTCAGGAACGGGAAGGCGCCCCAGAACAGCCCGAACCAGTGGTCGCCGTGGAAGCG
>JAIVGU010000221.1 GCA_020201445.1 Halobacteriales archaeon | reverse complement strand
CACGGTACCTGCTGGTGGACGACAGCCCCACGGTGCGCCTCACCCTGGCGGCGGCCATCCGCAACGCGCGCAAGGGGGTCGCCGAGGTGTTCGAGGCGGGCGACGCCAAGGCCGCGCTGGCGGGGCTCCCCTTCCTGCTCCGCCTCGCCACGGACGGCATGCCCCTGGCCCTCGTGCAGGGCGCCGGCCTCGCGGTGGGCGTTGCGGCGCTGGAGGCGGGCCGCCGCCGCGCCGCCCGGCCCGCGGCGTGGGGCTGGCTCCAGGCCACCCTGGCCGCGGGGGTGGTGGCCGCCGGCCTGGCGGAGCTGGGCGGCCTCGCTGGGGCGGGCCCGGACGGCCTCGACGACGCCATCGCCCTGCTTCTCCTGGGTGCCGGCCTGGCCTGCCTGCACGGGCGCCCCCGTGTCCGCGCCGCCGGCGAGGGGGCGCTGCTGGGCGCCGCCGCCATCGGGATGGCCGCCTTGGTCGCGCACGCCTACGGCACGCACGCCTCCATCCGGGCCCTCGACGTGGGCGCCATGCCGGTCCCGCTGGCGTACGGGGCGCTCGCCCTCGCCACAGCGGCCCTGCTGGCGCAGGCGGAGGCCGGCGTCCTGTGGGTGGTGCTGCAGGACGGGCTCGGCGGGCGGCTGGCGCGCCTCCTGCTGCCGCTGGGCGTCCTGCTCCCCATCGGGCTGGGCGCCGCCGTGCTCGCCGCCGAGCGCGCCAGCCTCGTCGACGCCGGCTTCGGGCTCACCGTCGCGGTGGTCGTCACCGCCGTGGGGACCGCCGTCCTGGTGATGTGGAGCGCGCGGGCCACCAGCCGCGACGAGCGCGCCCTGCGGGAGGAGGAGGACCGCTGGCGGCTGCTCACCGACACCGTCTCCGAGCCCATCGCCACGGTGGACGCGGCGGGGCGCATCGTGGTGGCCAACCGCGCGATGGAGCGGCTCTTCGAGCGCAACCGCTCCGAGCTGATGGGCATGGCGATGGAGGACCTGGTGCCGCCGGCCCACCGCGCCCCGCTGCGCGGCCTGCTGCGCCCCGGCGCCGGGCCGAGCGTCCAGATGGCGGCGCTGCGGCGCGACGGGCGCGAGTTCCCCGTCGAGGTGTCGGTGGCGGCGTGGCGCGGCCCCGGCGGCGGCGACTCCTTCACGCTGGTGCTGCACGACGCCACGCGGCGCCAGATGGTGGAGCAGGCCCTGCGCGGGGCGCGCCAGGCGGCGGAGGCGGCGGCGCAGGCCAAGGCGGACTTCCTGGCCAACATGAGCCACGAGATCCGCACCCCGATGAACGCGGTCATCGGCATGACGCAACTGCTGGCCGGGACCCCGCTCACGCCGGAGCAGGCGGACTACGCCCGCACCATCCAGGCGAGCGGCGAGCACCTGATGACCATCCTCAACGACATCCTGGACTTCTCCAAGATCGAGGCGGGCAAGGTCGAGCTGGAGCTGGCGCCGGTCGGCCTGCGCCGCTGCGTCGACGAGTGCCTCGGCATCGTGGCCCCCCGCGCGGCCGACAAGCACATCGAGGTCGGCACCCTGTTCGCCGACGGGGTGCCGGACGCCGTCGTCACCGACCCCGGCCGCCTGCGCCAGGTGCTCCTCAACCTCCTCTCCAACGCCCTCAAGTTCACCGCCGCGGGCGAGGTGGTGGTGCACGTCGGCGCCCGGGAGCTGGGCGGGGGGCGCCACGAGGTCCACTTCGCCGTCGCCGACACCGGCATCGGCATCCCGGCCGACCGCTTCGACCGCCTGTTCCGCTCCTTCAGCCAGGTGGACTCCTCCACGACGCGCACCTACGGCGGCACCGGCCTCGGCCTCGCCATCAGCAAGCGGCTCGTCGAGCTGATGGGCGGCCGCATCTGGGCCGAGTCCACGCCGGGGAAGGGCTCGACGTTCCACTTCACGATCTCCGGCGAGGTGGCCACCCTGCCGCCGCGGCGCACCCACGGCGACGTGGCCCTGACGGGCAAGCGCGCCCTGGTGGTGGACGACAGCGCCACCAACCGCCGCATCCTCACGGCGCAACTGCGCAGGTGGGGGCTGGAGGTGGAGGAGGCCAGCGGCGGGGCCGACGCGCTCGCCCGGCTGGCCGCGCGGCCGTTCGACCTCGCCCTGGTCGACCGCCGGATGCCGGACATGGACGGGCTCGAGCTGTGCCGCCGCGTCCGCGAGCGCTGGCCCCCGCAGGCGCTCCCGCTCCTCCTCCTCAGCAGCATCGGCGCCAAGCCGGAGGGCTCCGGCGACGGCGGGCTCGGCATCGCCGCGTTCCTCACCAAGCCGGCGCGGCAGTCCAGCCTGTTCGACGCCGTCGTGGGCGCCATCGCCGGCACCCCCGCGGCCGCCACGCCGCCGCCCCAGCCGGCAGCCCTCCCGCCAGGGACGCACGCCGGGCTGCGCGTCCTGCTGGCCGAGGACAACGTCGTCAACCAGAAGGTCGCCCTCAAGATGCTGGAGCGCCTCGGGGTCGCCGCGGACGTGGCGGGCAACGGCGAGGAGGCGGTGGCGGCCGTGCAGGCCAGGCCCTACGACGTCGTGCTCATGGATGTGCAGATGCCCAAGATGGACGGCCTCGAGGCGGCGCAGCGCATCCGCGCCCTCGCCCCGCCGCACCGCCCCTTCCTCGTCGCCATGACGGCGCACGCCATGCCGGGCGACCGCGAGCGCTGCCTCGCCGCCGGGATGGACGACTACATCAGCAAGCCCGTCCGCCTGGAGGCGCTCCAGGAGGCCCTCGGCCGCGCGCAGGGGGCGGCGTGAGCCCCGCCGTCGACGAGGGGGTGCTCCGGGCCCTCCTCGACGACATGGGCGGCGACGCCGAGGTCGTCAAGGAGCTGGTGCAGAGCTACCTTGAGGAGGCGCCCCGCCTGCTGGCCGAGGCGCGCCAGGCCCTCGCGGACAGTGACGCCGCCACCGTGCAGCGCGCCGCCCACACCCTCAAGTCCACCTCCGCCACCTTCGGCGCCTTGGCGCTGGCCGAGTCGAGCCGCGTCCTCGAGCAGGCGGCGCGGACCGGGAAGCTTCCCACCGCGGGGCAGGTGGACGCGCTGCAGGCGCAGTTCGACGCCGCGCGCGCCGAGCTGGTGCAGCGCCTGCGCTGACGTGGCGCTCATCCGACGGTCGCGTGGGCCCCGCTGACCGGGGGCCCGGGCACGGCATCGGCCTGGCCGGCCTTGGCGCTGTAGCAGACCCGCCGCCCCGCCGGCTGCTTCTCCACGAGGCCGGCCTGCTGCAGGTTGCGCAGTTGGCGCCGCACCTTGTTGCGGTCCCACCCCCACCCTAAGGTCTCCTCCACGATGCCGGTCTGGTCGACGCCGGAGTGGGCCAGGAGCCACTCGTGCAGGCGGCTTGCGTCGGGGTCCCGCAGCTCCACCACCTTGCGCCAGGCGTCCGCGTAGCGGCCGTGGTTCTCGAAGTAGCGGACCGTGTTCTTGTAGGGCTGGGCGGCCACGTGCCCCTCCTCCACGAGGCGCTTGAGGTGGAACAGCAGGGTGCCGCGCGACCACCCCAGGCGCCGCTGCAGGCTGCGCGACGAGAGGCCCGGCTCCTCCTGGATGAGGTGGTGCAGGGCCTGCCGCCGCGGGTGCTGGAGCGCGGGCAGCCGCGCGCTGCGGGCGAAGAGCCCCAGCGCCACGAGGCAGCCCCCGCCCACCACCAGGACGGTGCCGACAGACAGCGTCTGCGCCACCGCGAAGCCGGGGGCCGGCAACTCGTCGTAGTAGGCGTTGTCGATCCGGCCCGAGACCTGCGTCTCCAGCCGCGTCGGGTCCGAGGGCGCGGGGGCCAGGCCGGAGAGGAGGAACTCGCCCTGCGGCCGGAAGGTCTTGCCCGCGGGGTCCTCCAGGCACGCCCCCGGCGGGCAGGGGTCGCTGAGGGTCGCATCCGGGAGCCGCAGAGTGCCGTTGAGGGTCGCGTCGAGCACGCTGGCGCCCGCCACAATGGCGAGTGCGGAGCCGCTTCCTTCCAGGTGGCCCGTCGTGGAGTCGATGTTGATGTAGGAGAGCTGCCTGACCCAAGGCTCGCCGAGGGCTGCAAGGGTCGCGCCTGCGGGCGCGCCCGGGGTGAGGCAGGCGGGCGCGCAGGAGAGGGTGATGTTGTGCAATGCCACGCGGGTCACGCCGGTGGCGTTCAGGGTGAACGGGATGGTGTCCCCCAGGGGGGTCCCCTGGAGGGAGAAGACCATGCTGCGCTCGGGGACAAGCAAGTGCCGGTAGCCCGGGACACTGATGGAAGGCTGGTCGACGGCGCTGCGGGGATAGTCGAGGGTGGTGGGGAAGGAGTCGCTCACGGGAAGGCCCTTCTTGGCCTGTAGAAGGTTCGCCGTCGCGTTGGGGACCTCCAGGCGGATCAAGGCGGCCTCGATGTAGAGGGAGGACCAGGAGGTCGCTGACTCCAGCCGGCCCTGGATGCCCGGCAGCGTCGCGCTGCTGATTGGGAGCGGGGCCGGCAACCTCCCGGAGTCGCCATCGTTGAACTCCTGCCAGGTCTGGTTGCGGACATCGGAACGCCCCAGGTCGGTCTTCGCGCTGACAGGGGTGCCGTGGATGAGGATGAGGACAAACTGGGCGTCCAAGACCTCCAGGTGACCCTCGGCCTGGGCCGGCACGAAGGACGTGGCCTGGAGCCCGTTGACCTGGACTGCCGCGGTGGCGGTGGGGGTGGCCCCCAGCAGAGCGGCCAGCAGGGCGGCGGCAATCCAGTGCCAGGTCACGAGGACGCCTCCAGGCTCTTGCAGAGGGTGTCCGCGTAGAGCCGGAAGGTTCCCTCGCCGCTCAGCGCGGAGAAGGACTTCGCCGTGCCTGCGAACAGCCCCCCCGGCTGGCTGGCCAGCAGCATAGGCGGCTGCATGGTCCCGTACGCCTCCGGGTCGGTCAGCACGGGGCCGTCCTGCACGGGATACGCGATGTCCAGCCTCCCAAGGCCGCTGCCCCTCTGCCAGAAGAGACGCGTGGAGGACGCGTAGGGCTCGGTGAGGGGGGCGGCGGTGAAGTTGAGCGTCGAGGTGGCGTTGCCGGCGGTGGACCAAGCCCACGCCATTTGCTCCAAGCGGACGTCCAGCGGGGTTGTGGAGAGGTCAGCGCCCAAGGCTGCGGCAGAGATCTGGGCATGCACCGCCGGGAGCCCGAACCGGTCGTGGAGCAGGGCGGCAAGCGCCGTGTCGTTGACCAGGACGAGGTGGACGATGGTGGCATCGGTCTGCTGGGCCGCGTCGAGGCAGGGCTGTTGCATGTTTGCGTGGTTGTGGCTCTCCACCAGAAGGCGGAGCGGGCCCCGCTCAAGCGGGCCAAGGTGGATCCGCCGGCACTCGTAGCCGTCAAGGAAGACGCTGGACTGGGCGGGGGCCGAGTCCGGCTCCCATCCGGGTGGCGCCTCACCGGGGGCGCTGCCGCTGGGGAAAGGCTGCGACTGGCCCTGGAAGGCGGTGCAGTTGGTCAGTTCCAGTCTTGGCAGGGTGCCGTTGGTGGGCATGGAAAGGCCGGAGGGGAGAGGCGGCGGCGCGACTGTGCCGGAGGCCGAAGGGGGAAGGGTGGTGCCTGGCGCCGTGGAATCCGCCGGGGCGCCACTGCAGCCGGACAAGGCCGCAGAGGCCAGGAACAGCAACAGCGGCGTCGCGCGCGACAGCATGTTTGCTCCGGTCAGCAGGGGTAGAGGACGCCGACGTAGGGGGCGGGCCACCAGCCGGGCCCGAGGCCGGTCGCGGCGAAGACGCCGATCCCATAGTGGCCGATGTAGGGCATGCGCTTCCAATCGAGCCCGTAGCAGTAGGGGCTGACGCAGTGCCCTCCCACGCACACGGTGCCAATCGGCGGCCCGAAGTCCACGCCCTGGATTCGGATTTCCTGCATGTTCGGCCCCCGCGTCTCGACGGCCTGGGAGCCCCCGACGAAAAGCGCCTCCGCACTTGGGATGGCGAGGGCCAGGAGGACGCAGGACGTGGCAAGCAGCCCCAGCCGTGCCAGGACGCAGTGCCAGCGAGCCCTCTGGGTGGCCACCACGCAACGACCAACTTCCATAATCCTGGAATGGATGGTTGAAGTATGATGTTTGTGGTCCAAACACGACCAAATCGGCAATCGGGTCCTTTTTGGTCCAAACGCTTTATGCCTTCCCGCCGTTTCGGGAGGGTTCACGGGAACCTGCAGGTGTCGAAGCCCGTTGGCCCCGCCTTCTCCCCCGTCCCGGTGCTTCTCTCTCCTTCGCGCCGGGGCGGTCTCCCCTTCAGTCGAGGACTCTGCGGATTCGCCAATGCTCACCTTTGGACAAGCCCATGGGG
>JAIVGU010000039.1 GCA_020201445.1 Halobacteriales archaeon | reverse complement strand
GCCCCCGGCCAGCCACCGCCCGGAATGGCCGGACAAGGCGATGTTCGCGGCGCTCTGCCTCATCCTCGGCGGCGCCCTCGGCGTGCTGTTCGAGCTGGGCCGCGGCCTCCTGTTCGTGGACCAGGAGAAGCTCTACCTGTTCACCAGCGACATCCCGTTCTACACGCTCACCCTGGCGGCGGCGACATTGGCGCTCGGCGTCGTGTGCCTGCGCACCCAGGCCGCCCTCTTCGGCTACCTTGGCGCCGCCACGGCCATCCTGTCGCTGGCGCTCTTCGGCCTGGTCACCTTCCTCGGCCTCGCCGCGGTGGCCCTGCTGGTGAAGGCGCACCTGGAGGGGGAGGAGACCCGCAACGACGGCATCCGCCTCCGCGCCGACCAGTGGCCGGACAAGGCGCTCGCGGCGGCCATGGTGCTGTTCGTGGGCGGCGCGCTCACCCTGACCCAAGCGGTCGCGGTCTCCTTGGGCAAGTTCCAGGCCGTCATCGTCACGGGCTCCTGGGCCGTCGCGCTGGACGCCGCCGCCGGGCTCTTCGCGCTGTGGGCGGCACGGGAGACCTTCCACCTGCGCCGCCCCTGGGCCGGCGTCGCCGCCGCGGTCCTGCTCGTCGCCGCGGCCGCCACCTACGTCCTCGGCCCCGCGCTGGGCCTCGTCGCCCTCCTGCTGCTCTGGCTGGCCAGCCGCGAGGGGGAGTTCCACCCGGAGCCCGCCGTGCGCGCCCAGCGGCAGGCGGAGCGGCGCGCCCGCCGCCAACCCGCCTGAAACCCGGTCCGGCAGGACGGTGCCTCGGCCGTCGCCCTTATCACCCCTCCCTGGCGTGGTCGCGGCGATGGGACGAACCTTCCTCATCACCAGCGCCGCGGCCCTCCTGGTGATGGCTGCCCTGCCCGTGACCAACGCCGACCAATGCCTGACCTCCAGCGGATGCGAGTTCTGGGACAACAATTTCCATGAATACATCCTCTACACCGTCGACACCACCAAAATCGACGTCCTCATCGTCCCCGCGGTGACCCCCAACCCCACCCGCGACACGCAGATCGTGGAGAAGGCGGTCGACGGCTGGAAGAACGCGCTCGCCAACTGCGGCTGCCCGCTCAACCAGATCCAGATCAACCGCTACACCCTCGGCACCGACAACGTGCCGCAGGACGCCCTGCTCGACCCCGAGATCGTGGTCGTCACCTCTGAACACAACCCCTTCCTGCTGTTCGGCATCGGCGAGCAGCTGCCCCTCGGCATCTGCACCCAGCGCGGCGGGGCGGTCCAGACCTTCCCGTCGCACGACCACGACGGCGCCACCATCGCCAGCGCCGAGTGCAAGCAGGGCGGCATGACCTGCGTCGCGCTCAACACCAACTTCCTGCTCGGCGGCGTCCGGCGCATGTACGACCTCGTCTCGCACGAGTTCGGCCACTGCCTCGGCATCGGCCACGTGGGCGACGCCCTCGACTTCGACGCCAAGGTGTTCCCCGTGCACGACATCATGAGCTACCAGTACGACGCCACGCACGTCCACTGCGTCTCGAACCTGAACCTCAACGCGCTGTCGGGCGTCTACGCCGACCTGCTGGGGCAGCCGGGCCAGCTCGACGCCGGCGACTACATCCAGATGGTGCCCTCGAGCCACACCAACGTGGCCTGCGCCAACCCGTGACGGGCCGGCCTTCCCTTTCCCCCTCTGCCCCCTCTCCCCTGTTTTTGCCCCCGCCCGGCTTGGGCGTCGCGGCGTCTGTGCACAGCTCAGGCCAGGCCCCAGCGCGTCCGCACCGCCCGCTCCAGGCGCGCGAAGACGATGCGCTCGATGACGACGCCGATGACGATGAGGACCACCATCGTGGCGAACACCTGCGCCACGTCGAAGGTCTCGCGGCCCTGGTTGAGCAGGAACCCGAGCCCGAGCGAGACGCTGGGCATGATGATCTCGGCGCCCACCAGGCTGCGCCACGCGAAGGACCAGCCCACCTTCGCGGCGGTGAGGAGGTGCGGCGTGGCGGCGGGGACGGTGACGCGCAGCAGGAGGTTCATCCCCGAGATGCCCATGTTGCGCGCCACCTTGTGGTAGAGCGGCGGCACCGTGGCGAAGGAGTCCGCGAACCCCATGGCGATGGAGAAGACGGAGCCCATGATGGTGACGAAGAGGATGCTGGGCTCGCGGAAGCCGAACCACAGCACCGCCAGGGGGATCCAGGCGAGGCCGGGGAGGCTCTGCAGCGCCAGCAGGAACGGCTGCACGCCGCCGCGGAAGCCGGGCACCAGCACCAGGCCGGCTGCGATGAAGCCGCCGAGGGCCAGCGACAGGAAGTAGGAGGAGCCGAGCCGGCCGCCTTGACCTCGCGGGCGGCCTGGATGACCGCCTCGTCCTCGATGTGGCGCGGCCGGGGCGCGTCCACCTTGATCTCCGCCTTGATGGTGCCGGGGCGCGGCGAGAAGACGACGACGCGGTCGCCCAGGCAGGCGGCCTCGCGGACGTTGTGGGTGACGAACAGGGTGGTGAAGCGCTGCTGCAGCCAGAGCGTCTGCACGCGCTCCAGCATCCCGTCGCGGGTCTGGGCGTCGAGCGCCGCGAACGGCTCGTCCATCAGCAGCACCTTGGGCTCCATCGCCAGGGCGCGGGCGAGGGCGACGCGCTGCCGCATCCCGCCCGACAGCTCGTGGATGCGGGAGCCCTCGAAGCTCTCGAGCTGCACCATGGCGAGGTGGTGCATCGCCTTGGCACGGCGCTCGGCGCGGCCCATCTCCTGCCCCCGCAGCGCGAACTCGACGTTGGCGCGGGCGTCCAGCCAGGGGAAGAGGGCGCCCTCCTGGAACAGCAGGGTGCGGTCGCGGCTGGGCCCGGTGACCGGCTTGCCGTCCACCTCGATGGTGCCCGCGCCCGGCATCTCCAGCCCCGCCACCAGGGAGAGCAGCGTCGACTTGCCGCAGCCGGAGGGCCCGATGAGGACCACGAACTCGCCGTCGCGCACGTCGAGGTTGATGTCGGTGAGCGCCTGCACCGGGCCGGTCTTGCTGGCGAAGGTGTGGGACAGGCCCTGGACGCGCAGGCTGCTCACGGCTGGGGCACCCCGGGCCGTCCGTGGCGCGACAGGACCTCGTTGAGGGGGCCCAGGTCGACGACCCGGGAGAGCGCCGGCAGGTCGCCGCGCAGCAGCCCCAGGCCGCGGGCCTTGTCGCCGAAGGCCGCCAGGGTGGGGGCCAGCGGGTCGTTGGTGAAGTTGAGCTTGGTGAAGGAGGCCGCGAGCAGCGGGGCGGGGAGCTCCTTGCCCGTCGCGGCCTGGATGCCGGCGTTGACCGCCTGGAGGACGGAGGCGTTGGCGGCGGCGACGGCGGCGGTGGCCTGCACGTGCGCCTCGAGGAGGCTGCGCACCAGGTCGCCGTGCTGGGAGAGGAAGGAGGAGGTGGTGACGAGGAGGGTGGTGGCGAACTGGCCGCCGGGCCACAGCGAGCGCTCGTCCAACAGCTCCTTCCCGCCGCCGTCCATCTCCAGGCGCGTCGCCCACGGCTCTGGCACCCAGGCGCCATCGACCTTCCCCTGCGTGAACAGGGAGAGGATGTCGGGGTTCTGGGCGTTGACGACCTTGACGTCGCCGCCGCGGTCCTCCGTCGCGTGGCCGTGCTGACGGAGGTAGTCCTTCAGGCTGATGTCCTGCGAGTTGCCGAGCTGCGGGCTGGCGAACACCTTGCCGCCGAGGTCCGCGTCGCCCGCGATGTGGACGTCGCCGCGCAGGATGAGGCGCGCCCCGCCCGACGCCGAGCCGGCGATGACGCGCAGCACGTCGCTACCCGTCGCGGCCAGGGCGTTGATGAGGGGGCCGGGGCCGACGTAGGTGGCGTCCACCTGGCCCGACAGCAGCGACTCCAGGGCGGTGGGGCCGGCGTTGAACTGCGTGTGGGTGAAGCCGTGGCCGCCGAGTTGCTGCGCGTAGAGGCCGGCCTGGATGCCGTAGAGCGCCTGGGCGTGGGTGACGTTGGGGAAGTAGCCGAGCCGGATGCCGTCGCCCCCCGCCGCGCCGGTGCAGCCGGCAAGCGCGGCCGCCAGGAGGATCGCCACCGGGAGGGCGGCGCGGGCGGTCCTGCGCATCGGTGACCCAACCTCCGGGGTGGTTTAGACCCTGCGCCATGACGTAGCTGTGAGGTTGGAGCGTCAGCGCACGACGACGGTCTGGTCGCGGCCTGGTCCGGTCCCGACCAGCTTGATGGCGGCGCCGGTGCGCTCGCGCAGGAACTGCAGGAAGGTGCGGGCCTCCTGCGGCAGGCCCTGCCAGGTGCCGTCGCCGAGGTCGCTCCAGCCCTCGAAGCTCTGGTAGACCGGCTTGGCGAGGGCGAACTCCTCGATGTCGCTCGGGATGTGGGTCACCTTGCGGCCGTCGGGCATCTGGTACGCGACGCAGACCTGCACGGGGCCGGCGCCGCTCAGGACGTCGAGCTTGGTGACCGCGAGGTGGGTGACGCCGCACAGCCGCACGGCGTGGTTGACGACGACGAGGTCGAGCCAGCCGCAGCGCCGCTTGCGCCCGGTCGTCGTGCCGACCTCCCGGCCGACCTCGGAGAGGTGCTTGCCGGCGCCCTGCGCCATGTCCAGCTCGGTGGGGAAGGGGCCGGAGCCGACGCGGGTGGTGTACGCCTTCACGACGCCGACCACGTCGCCGATGTCGCGCGGCGCCAGGCCGGAGCCGGAGCACATCCCGCCCGACGCGGTGGCGGAGGAGGTGACGAACGGGTAGGTGCCGTGGTCGAGGTCGAGCATCGCGCCTTGGGCGCCCTCGAGCAGGACCGCCTCGTCCTCGCGCACGGCGTCCTGGAGGAGCTTCGCCGTGTCGGCGATGAACGGGCGCAGCGCGTTGGTGGCGGCAACCAGTTCCTTGAGGATGGCGTCGGCGTCGAGCTTCACGCCCGAGCCGTAGGCGGCCAGCAGGGCCTGCTTGAGGCGGACGTTGGTGCGCACCTTCTCCTCCAGGCGCTTGGGGTGCAGCAGGTCGCCGGCCTGGATGCCGCTGCGGCTGGCCTTGTCGGCGTAGCACGGCCCGATGCCCCGCCCGGTGGTGCCGACCTTCGCAGCACCCTTGGCGGCCTCCTCGGCGGCGTCGATGGCCTGGTGGTAGGGCAGGATGAGGTGGGCGCGGTCGGAGAGCCGCAGGTCGGGGGTGACGCCGCGGGCGCGCAGTTCCTCGACCTCCTTGACGAGGACGAAGGGGTCGACGACGCAGCCGTTGCCGATGACGCCGACCTTTCCCTGCAGGACGCCGCTGGGGATGAGGTGGAGCTTGTAGGTCTGGCCGTCCACGACGAGGGTGTGGCCGGCGTTGTTGCCGCCCTGGAAGCGGACGACCACCTTGGCGCGCTCGGCGAGGTAGTCGACGACCTTGCCCTTCCCCTCGTCGCCCCACTGCGTCCCGATGACCGCGGTGACCGGCATCGCGGCGGCGACTGAGGGGTGCGATAAGAGGGTGCCGCCCTCCCTGGAGCGGGGGACCTCACAGGCCCAGCAGGGAGCAGGCCGGATCCGCGGGCGCTAGCCGGCAGTCGGCGTCGACCTGCGCCCCGAGCGTGCCCTTCGGGACGACGGTGCAGGCGGCGGGGCTGGCCGCCGTGTCCTGGCAGGTGCCCGCGGCGTCCTGGAAGCGGTCGATGCCCCTGGCGTCCAGCAGCAGCCCTGCCCCAGGATAGTCGTCCACGCAGGCCGAGCCGCCGCCGTTGGTGCCGCACTCCCCTGCCAGTTGCGCCTGCCGGGATGGCCAGGAGGAGCGCGAGGGCGATGCCGGCGACGGCGGCGGGCCTGCGGCGAACGCTTGCCGGAGTGGAGGTCTGCATGGCGATCCGTTGGCGGCAGCAGGCCGGGTTCCGATAAGCCTTCGCGCCGAAGGCGACCGCCGGTGGCGCTTTTCGCTGAACGGTCCCGGAGGTGCACACCTGCCGTGGAAGCTGCTGGGCCTCCTGGAATCTCCATTGGCTCCCGGTTTTCTTCAGTTCGCGGGTTTCGCGGTCAGGCAGTTGGAAGGCAGCCCTACCCGACGACCTTCTCCCACTTCTTCAACTGAAGAACCGACGAGAGCGTCCTGCCGCGGCGAATCTCTTCGCGCAGCCGGCCCTCCCGCTCGTGGACCTCCAGGCTGCGGTTGGCGACCTCGTGCGCCTCCTCCTGGGGCACGACGACGACGCCCATGTCGTCCGCGACGATCCAGTCGCCGCTGCGGACCGTCTGGCCGCCGCAGCGCACCTCGGCGCCGATCTCGCCGAAGCCCTTGGGCTCGCCGGCGTTGGGGACGACGTGGCGGCTCCAGGCGGGGAAGCCCATGGCGCGGATGTCGTCGATGTCGCGGATGGCACCGTCGATGACGACGCCGGCGATGCCGCGCACCTGGCAGGAGTGGCTGGCGAGCTCGCCCCACATCGCGACCTCGGTGCCGCGGGAGTCGATGACGAGAACGTCGCCGGGCTGCGCCACCTCGATGGCCTCCACCGGCTTGGCCCAGTCGCCGTCGGCGGTGAACACGGTGACGGCGCGGCCGGCGACGCGGAGGCCCTGCTGCCGGGCGTGGATGCCGGCCATCGCACCCTTGCGGTGCATGGCGTCGCTCACGTTGCTGGTGCTGCACTGGCGGAACGCGGCCGCCAACTCCTCCTGCCCGTAGCGCTTGAACGACGCCGTCGGGACGACGCGGCGGTCGCGGATGGCCGCCTTGAGCTTGCGCGCCTCGGCCTGGATGTCGGGCGCCTTGGTGAGCGCGCCGCCCACGATGACGACGGCGGCGCCGGCCTTGACGCAGGGCGCCACGGTCTCCGTGTTGAGGCCGCCCGCGACGAGGACCGGGATGGTGACGGCCGCGACGACGGACTTCAGCACCTGCATCGGCGACCCGCCCGCCATCTGCTTCATCTGCTCATCGATGCCCAGGTGCAGGGCCACGTAGTCGCAGCCGAGCGCCTGCGCCTCCCGCGCGCGCTGGACCTTGTCCTTGACGCCGATGAGGTCCATGTAGACCTTGGCGCCGTACTTGCGCGCCGCCTTCACGGCCTCGCGGACCGTGCCGTCGTCGGCGGCCCCCAGGATGCCCACGACGTCCGCGCCGGCCTTCACCGCCATCTCGGTCTCGAACGCGCCGGTGTCCATCGTCTTCATGTCCGCGACGATGACCTTGCCGGGGAACTCCCGCTTGAGCGCGCGCACCGCGTCGAGGCCGCACGCCTTGATGAGCGGCGTCCCCGCCTCCACCCAGTCCGCGCCGCCGGCCACCGCCTCGCGGGCGTACTGGAGGGCGCGGTCGAGGTTGACCTCGTCGAGGGCGATCTGCAGCACCGGCCAGCGCGGCTCCGGCGCCGCGGGCTTGGCCGCCTTGGCGGCGGGTGGCTTGGCGGGGCCGCGCTTGGCCGCGGGCTTGGGCATGGCTTGGGCCACGCGGTCGGCCGTTTCAAGGTTGGTGCCCCGCCTCCCCTCCTGGGCCACGGATTCCACGCCGGCGGCCATCCATGCCATCAGTGGAATCCGTGGATAGGCGGAGCAGGGGACGCAACGCCCACAATCCTTATTCCATGGGCCCGGCACGCGCAGGCGTCGGTCCTGCCATGCGCGCCAACCCCTTCCTTCCCGCCGCCGTCGCCGGCCTCCTGGTCGCGGCCGCCCTCCTGGCCGGGTGCGCCAGCAAGCCCCAGGCCCCCGCCGGCCCCGACGAGAGCGTCGCCGCCGGGCTGGAGCGCACGGCGGGCGCCATCGGCACGCCCACGGTCCTGTCCGCCACCATCCCCATCCACGTCGTGCTGGTGGGCGTCGACCCCAAGCTCGTCGACGCGCAGCGCATCACCAAGGGCCTCGCCACCTCCTACTCCCCGATGGACCGCGCGCGCAGCGGCCTGTGGTTCCAGGAGTTCCACCTCCCGCTCGACCTCACCCTGGCCTACGACGTCACCTTCGCGCCCGAGGCGTTCGCGCAGGAGCTGTTCGCCCAGATGACGCGGTCCGCGCGGATGGCCCCGCCGACGGACTACCTGTGCGACTACGACCGCTCCAGCGGCCAGTACCGCCTCACCTCGCCCACGCCGGGGCCCGTCGCCACGACCTGCGTCCAGTCCGGCCAAGTGCCGAAGGAGGTCCAGTACGTCGACGCCAACGCCACCGACGCTTGGATCCAGGCCAACGCGCCCCGCTTCGGCATCAGCCTCGGCTTCTCCGACGGCTACACCGTCTTCGTCCTGGACTCCTACACCAAGGGGCTCATGGACCGCAGCACGTACCACTATCTGGAGTTCCGCGAGGACCTGCAGGGGGGCGAGTCCGTCCGCACCCTGCGCACCTGGGGCGGCGCCCACCGCTTCGTCTTCGAGGACCTCTCGGCCGCGCCCAACAACGACGGCAACGACAACAGCCCCACCGACCAGAACGAGCCGCCCATCTGGCAGTACGACGCGCAGGGCAACTACGAGCAGGCCAGCACCTCCGAGCAGATTCCCCTCGTCGGGCCCACCCCCGCCGTCCCCGTCCCCAGCGGCCGGGTGCTGAACCTCAACGACGTGCTGCGCCACGACGTCCAGATTGCCACGCACTACATCCTGGTGCCCTCCAACCTCTACTACCCGGCCTACAAGCCGACCTACTTCGTCAACGTCCACATCTACC
>JAIVGU010000176.1 GCA_020201445.1 Halobacteriales archaeon | reverse complement strand
GCCTCAAGCGGGCCCGCGCCCTGACCGGGGGCAAGCGCATCGCCAAGCGCATCCGGCGCCCCACCAAGATGGGCCGCATCCCCGACGCCGAGCCCATTGCCAAGCGCGGCCCCAGCCGGCCCGGCCCGGTGCGCAACGTCTACCGCAGCCCGCGGCAGCGGCCCGGGCGGCGCAGCTTCCCGTCGCAGGGAAAGAATGCGCCCTCCACGTTCTACCCGGTCGGGGGCGGACCAGAGGGGCCGGTCTCCCGGCGCCAGCGTTGAGGAGTGGCGGTCAGGGCATCCACCGCGCCCGGAACCCAGCGGCAACCTCCGCCGCCACCGCCCAGGCGTTGAGCGGCTCCTTCCAGATGGAGACCGCCTCGGGCACGGCCTCCACCCACTCCGGCAGGAACGCCCCGGCGGGGAACGCGCCCAGGACCAGTGTGAGGTCCTGGCTGGCGTCGGCCTTTCCCGCGATGTCGGCCGGGGCGAGCAGGGTCCCGCCCTCGTCGAGCCGCAGCACCGGCCCCTTGGCGAACGCGTGCAGCACTTGGGCGGGAGTCAACTCGTCCTGCACCCAGATGAGGGGCTTCTTGTCCTGGCTCTGGCCCTCGCGCAGCACCTTGCCCATGAGGCCCTGGAAGCGCGCCTCGCCGCGCGGCAGCCGCGTGTCGGGCTTGACGCGGATGAGCAGGCGGTGCCGGGTGTGGATGGCGACCTCCAGGTGGCCCGCCTTGCACAGCGGGGACTCCAGCAGCGTCAGCAGGCAGTAGTGGACGATGTCGGGGCGGCCGCGGCGGGCGCCGTCGGGCAGCTTGCCCAGGGCCGTGCTGTGCAGGTTCTGGTCCAGCAGCACCTCCCCCGGCCGGCGGTCCTGGGCCTTGGCGCTCGCCCGCACCGCGGGGTGGCCGGCGATCTCGGGCGGCGCCAGCTCCAGCTCCGCCTCGGCCAGCAGGACCCTCAGCACGCGCCGCGCACCGTCGCCGGGGGCAAAGCCTCATGGGATGGCGCAGGGGCTGCGCCCCTACGCGTGACCCGCGCGTCGTGCGGCTTCCGCTGCGCTCCAGCCGCACATAGCCGTTCTTGGTGGCCTGGGGCGCTACGCCTAAGCCCCAGGCCACGCTCGCTTGCTCCGTGGCCTGGAGCAAGTTCGACCCCAACCGCCCCGTCGAGGCGACCCCGGAGGCAAGCAGCCCCGCGGCGGCGCGGCGGATGCGCATCCTGCGCTGGGCCAACTGGATTGTCCTGCTTTACACAGCGCTCGGGTTCGGGCTCATCGTCTACTGGCTGGCCAAGAAGGCTTGAGGGCCACGGGGCCAACCCACGAATTGCACGGAACAAAGTTCTCCAGCCTAAACCGCGGATTTCGCGGATGACGCGGATGTTGGCGAGCTTCTGGCAGCCCCTTGAATCCGCGTCATCCGCGCAATCCGCGGTTCGGCGAACTTGGCCAAACGGCTTCCCCATCCGTGCAATCCGTGGAATGACACGAAACCCGTTTCGTGCAATCCGTGGTTCGGTCGGCCTCTAGGCGGCCAAGGGTTCCAGCCGGGCCTCGATCCCGTGCCGGTCGTAGAGCTGGGCGACCAACTCCTCGAGGCTGCGGCCTTCCAGCCGGACGAAGAAATTGAGTTGGCCCATCCAGAGGTCTTGGCCCGTGTCCTGCAACAGGATGCTCGGGGAGCACAGCCTGGGGGTCTGCCAGGAGCGCGGTTGGCGCTGGTCGTCGGGGTGCAGCGTCACCAGCGCGTGCGCCTCGCCCTTTCCAACTGCGGGCATGGAC
>JAIVGU010000038.1 GCA_020201445.1 Halobacteriales archaeon | reverse complement strand
AGCCGGTGCTGTCGAGCTGGCGCGACGGCTGGGGCAACCTGAAGGGCCTCTACGCGATGCGCGTGGCCCGGCGCTGGTGAATCCCCTGGAATTCCAGTGATTGTGATGCGATGTCAGTGAAAGAAAGCTGCGTCTCTCACTGAAATTGCTGTAGACTCACTGAAACCCCAGGAAATTCCCGAACCACAACGTCATAAAGGGGGAGCCCACCCTAGACCTCCTGTGGCCCTCTCGAACCGCCAGGTCGGCTACGCCCTGCTCGGCCTCACCGTCGCCACCGTCGGCCTCACCGCCTACATGGCCGCCACGGCGGACCACCGCATGGACCTCGTCCACTATGCCCCCGCCGGGGCCTTGGTGGCGATGATGGTGGCGTGGCCGTTCGCCAACGGCTGGCGCCCAGGGAAGCGCGCGGAGGGGACCAGTTGCGCGGCGTGCGGCGCACACTGGCTCCCCGGCGAGGGTGCAGGGGCCTGCCCGGCGTGCGGCCACGCGACGGCCTGACCCCCTCTCCCCTTCCGTCAAACCGCGGATTTCGCGGATGACGCGGATTGAATGTCCATCCGCGGAATCCGCGGTTTGTCGATGATGGGCACAGGAGCAAGTCTCCCCCAACTCCCCGAAATCCCTGTTTAGTCGGTCGTGGTCGGCGCAGCGTGGAGGACCGCTTCGCCCGCCAGCTCCCCGTCATCGGCGCCGACGGCCAGCGCTGCCTCCGCGACGGTCGCGTCCTCGTCGTGGGCCTCGGCGGATTGGGCTGCCCTGCCGCGCTCTACCTCGCCGGTGCGGGGGTCGGCACGTTGGGCCTCATGGAGTTCGACCGGGTGGAGGCGTCGAACCTGCACCGCCAACTGCTCTACGCCGCCGCCGACGTGGGCCGCCCCAAGGTGGAGGCGGCGCGCGACCGCCTCCTCGCCCTCGCGCCCGACCTGAAGGTGCGCCTCCACCCCGAAGCGTTCCGGGCTGGCGCGTCGGTGGCGGGCTACGACGTGGCGCTCTCCTGCACCGACGACGTGGAGGCGCAGTATGCCCTCAACGACGCGTGCCAGAGGGCTGGCATCCCGCTCGTCCACGCCGCCGTCTCCTCCTGGGAGGGCGAGCTTGCGGTCTTCCAGCCTGGCGGCCCGTGCCTGCGCTGCCTCCGCCCGGCGCCTGCCGCCGCGCCGACCTGCGCCATGGAGGGTGTCCTGGGCCCCATTCCGGGCGTGCTGGGCGCAATGCAGGCAGTGGAGGCCATCAAGCTCCTGGCGGGCCCATCCATGGACTCCCATGGCAATCCATGGATGGCCATGGAACGCCGGCTGCTCCTCTGGGACGGCCGCACCCAGGAGACCCAAGGCGTTGCCCTCAAGAGGCGGGAGGGGTGCAACGGATGCGTGAGCCAGCAGGAAGACGGCCTCGCCTGCCCGATGCCGTGGAACGCCCCCCAGGTCACCGACATCCCGGTGCACGAGTTGGCGCCGCGCTTGGGCGACTTCTTCCTCCTGGACGTGCGCGAGCCCGACGAGCACGAGGGGTTCCACCTCCCCAACTCCACCCTCGTCCCGCTGGGCCAGTTGCCGCGCCGCCTCGCGGAGCTTCCCCGCGACCGGCCCATCGCGGTCTACTGCGCCGTCGGCGGCCGCAGCGCGCGGGCCACCGACTTCCTGCGCGCGCAGGGCTTCGATGCGGTCAACGTGCGCGGTGGCGTGCGGGCCTGGCTCATGATGCGGCACTAGGCGCTCCTGCCAAACCGCGGAGGCCGCGAAAGCGTCCTGCCGAACCGCGGAGGTCGCGGAGAGCACGGAAACGTCTTCCGCGGGTTCCGCGACCTCCGCGGTTAGCGGGGGAATTTCCCCGAAGGCTTTCGCGTTCTTCGCGGTCGGTGGGCTGGGCTAGGAGTCGGCGGCCCCGAACATCGGGTCCCGCTTCGACTTCCACAGCTCGAGGGGGTCGCGCTCCAGCTCGGGTTCCTCCAGCGGCAGGACCCTCTTGATGGCCTCCTGGAGCTCCTTCAGGCCCTCCCCGGTGACGGGGCTGACCTTGAGGCGGTCCGTGGTGGACTTGAGGAGGTCGGCCTTGGTCTCGGCGACGACGAGGGGGATGCCGGCCATCTCGCGCTCGGTCTGCGCCAAAAGGTGCTCCTGCTCCGCGATGGTGTAGCCGCTGGTCTCGCTCATGTCGATGAGGAACAGCACCGCGTCGGCGGCGTGGCGCAGCGCGGCGACCGCCTGCTTCTCGACGGCGTTGCGCCTGCTGGCGGGGCGGTCGAGGAGGCCGGGGGTGTCGACGACCTGGACGAAGGTGTCCTTGCCGTGCGCGGCCTTGATGGGGAAGTGGCCGACGTTGGCGGCCTTCGTGGTGAAGGCGTAGGCGGCGATCTCCGGCGTGGCGCGGGTCCAGGCGGCGAGGAGGCTCGACTTGCCGACGTTGGGGAAGCCGGCGATGACGACGGTGGGGTACTCGGGGTGGATGGTGGGGAGCATCCGCACCCTGTCGCGCGCCTCGCGCAGGAACTGGAGCGCCTTGTCGGCGTCGTTCATCAGGCTGGAGCAGCGGCCGGAGAAGCGGCGCTTCTGCGCCTGGATGCCCACGGTGTTGCGCATCTCCCGCATGGAGCGCGCGCACTGCCGGTAGACGTCCTTGATCTTCTCCTCCGTCCAGGTCAGGTGGCCGAGCGCCTGCTTCAGGCCGTCGAGGCCGACCACGATGTCGAGCAATTCCTGCTCGTAGCCGGACATCCGCTCCAGGGTCGGGAAGGCGTCGACGTAACGCTCCAGCATCTCCGCGCAGGTGTCGGCGATGTGCTTCATCTGCGCCTCCTCCGTCTTGCGGATGCGGTGGTACTTGTCGGGGTCCGGGACCTCGAGCTTGTTGGCCTTCAGGAACGCCTTGTCCAGGATCTCCTGCGCCGACAGGATGGTGGGGACGTTCTCGAGCATGCGTTTTCCCACAAGGGCCTTGTATATTAGGACGCCGCACGCGGCGGCCGGCCACGTTCCCCACCGCGAAGGCCGCGAAATCCACTCGTGCCTGCTTCGCCTTGGCGAGGGCAGGGGCTAGAACATCCCGTCTCGGTTCGGCGACTCCGCCGGAACGGGCTGGCCGACGTCCCACAGCTCCGCGATGCGGCCGCCCTCGAAGCGGAAGAGGTGCACCACGGCGATGCCGGCGTCGCTGGGCCTCATCCGGACGCGGGAGTGGACGGCCACCAGGTCGCCCTCTGCGACGGCGCGCAGCGGCTCGAACAGCTTGTCCGGGGCCTGGCGTGCGTTCTCGTTCATGGCCTGCAGCAGCGGCGCGGCTCCGGCAGGGAACCAGGGGTTGTGGTGGCGGAAGCCGGGCGCCAGGAACCGCTTGCCGGCCTCCATGGCCTTCCCGGCGGCGGCAAGGCGGAGGAACTCCAGGGCGGCGTCCTTGTTGGAGGCCATGGCGAGGGATTCGCTGCGTGGATTTCAGGCGCTTGGGGCTGCACTACCAGGAGGCGGGCGACCCGACCCAGGGCGCCGGGCGGGTCCCCGGGAAGGCTCCCTTTCTTTGCGAATCCGCTTTGGCCAGCGCCCCTCTTGTGGGGTGGCGCCTTTCCCGCTGCGCCTGCTCCCCAGGCAAGAGCTTCCCATGCGCGCCACCCTCGTCGCGGCCCTCCTGGCCGCCATCACCTTCGCCCCCACCGCTCTGGCCGGGACGGTCCCCGGCCCCATCTGCGTCCCGGTCGTCGGCGTGCCCCCAACGCCCCCGCTCCATCCCTGGCTGGCTCCTGGAACCCTGGTCCCGGGACCCTATGCGACCTCCGTGGCGGGGCCTTGCGGGGCCGGCGGCGGCCTGGTGTCGTCCACGGCCCCAGCCTGCCCTCCAGTGCCACCCATCCCCGGCTCCACCACCCTGGCAGGCGAGTATTGTGGCGACCTCTATCTCGCGGGCGAGACGGTCAAGGTCACGGCCTTCGCGGCCCTCTCCTCCCCAGAGACTACGTTCGGGGCGGTGATGGGGTTCGACGCGTTCCCCTACGACGGCCACCTCGACGCCACCGAGACCACCTGCATGACCAGCGTGCCTCCAGTTCCAAGCCCGATTCCCTTCGCCCTCAAGGCCACGCAATGCATGGCGCCGCTCGGCCCCGTCCCGGTCTACCGCCTCATCGTCTGGATTGTCCCGGACCCGGCGGTCGTCCCGGGGAGCGTCGCTGTCGCCGTCCAGCCTCTTGGCATCGGCACGTAAGCTACCGGCGCTTCGACTGCTCGCTTGACGCTCCCCGAACCGCGGAAGTCGCGGAGAACTCGAACCAGAAGTTTTCCGCGTGTTCCGCGGCCTTCGCGGTTCGGCGGGTCCGGACTCAGGGCCGCAGCGCGACCCACAGGTCGTTGACGTTCGTCCCCGTCGCGCCCAGGTCGAAGGTCCGCTGCCTCTCCTGGAGGAACGGGGTCGCCGCGCGCCGCTCCAGCGCCTCCTGCGCGGCGGCGTCCCAATCCCCGGCGAGCGTCCAGGCGCCCGTGGTGCCGCCGGTGCCGTCCACGCCGTCGCTCGCCGCCGCCAGGAACAGCTCGCCGGGTTTGAGGTGCTGGGCAGCCGCGAGGGCGGCGTGGCCGTTGCGTCCCCCCCGCGGCGCACCGTCGGGGACCTTCACCAACGGCTCGCCGCCCCCGACGAGCGCCACCGAGGAGCCCTCCAGCCCGTGGAACGCCTCGACGAAGCGGCGCGCTTCCTCCTCGGCGTCGCCGGCGATGCGGTCGGGGAAGCGGTAGACGCTCCACCCCGCGGCGCCCAGGCGCAGGCCGGCGGCGGCCACCATCTCGTTGCCCGACGCAAGGATGTGGTGCGGGATGCTGTCGGCCTGGAACAGCGCGGAGCCGACGGCCTGCGCCGCCGTGGCGACGTCGGTGTCGGCCAGCACCCAGACGCGGATGCGGTCCGTCCTCGCCAGGAGCCTGTGGCCGAGCTTGCCGCCCTTGAGCGCGGACCACTGGGCGCGCCAGCGGTTCATCTCCTCGATGGGGAGGCCCGCGAGCAGCAGCTCCCGCCAGCGCCGCGTGAGGTCCGCCTCCTCCAGGCCGGCGGGGGACTCCAGGCAGGCGGACGAGCCGCCGGAGAGCAGGACCAGCAGCGGCTGCCCCGCGGGGTAGCGCTCCGCCCACTCCAGCACCGCCCGGCCGGCCGCGAACGACCTGGCGCCGGGGACCGGGTGCTCGCCCTGGTGCCAGGCGAAGGTGTCCACGGAGGGCGCGGGGACCCCTGCGGGGGCGACGCCGATGCCCTGGAACGGGACGCCCGCCTCGACCAGGCCCCACAGCATCCGCGGCGCCCCCTTGCCCACGGCGAGGACCTGGAGCCAGCGCGGCTGGTCGCGGCGGGCGCCGCCCTCGAACAGCCAGTCGTCCAGTCGCCCCTGCCGCACGGCGTTGCGGACCAGGACGGTCGGGTCGACGGCGGCGAGCGAGCCGAGAAAGGCATCGAGCGCCTGCTCCGCGAGCGGGTGGGACGCCAGGGGAGGATGGGTGTCCGCGCGGGCCAGGGAATCCGCGCTCACCGCAGCCGCACCTCGTGCCACGCCACGCGACCCTCCTGCACCTGGCGCTTGATGGCGGCCTGCTGCGGCGTCAGGCGCCCGTCGGCGGCCTTGATCTCCACGAAGACCACGCCCTCCTCGGTGAACTGCACGCCGTCGACGGGACTGCCGATGAAGCGGAACCCCTTCGGGTCCCACGGCCAGGACTCCAGGTGGGGCGCGAACTGCTCCGAGATCTGGCCGTAGCGCGTGGACTGGCTCTGCTTGGCCGAGCGGAGGGTGCGCAGGCGGCGCAACAGGCTCACCGTGGTCCACAGCCACAGCAGGACGGTGAGGGCCCAGCCGGCGAGCAGGAGGGGGACGGGCAACTCCATGCCCGCCACGCATCGCCGGGGGCTTTCACCGTTGCGAGTGGAACGCGCCGGGGGGCTGGAGGAACGGAAAACTGGCAACACCCAAAAGCCGCAGGCCGATGCTTCCGCATGGCGCCTCCCTCGCCTCCCCTCCGTCCATCCGTCACCTTCCTGTGGGCCCTCCTGGCCGCGCTCGCGGGGCTGGCTCCCCCGGCCACGGCCTCCTGCCAGGACGTCGACGTCCACGTCGACGGCACCGCCTGCGGCAACGGCGTCTCAGTCAGCGTCTTCGGCGACGCCTCCGGCAGCAACTGCAGTGACACCGGCGCGCAGTGCATCAGCATCAGCGCCACCGGGGACGCAAGCAACACTGGTTGCGATGGCGTCGGGGTGCAATGCATCGCCGTCGCGCCCGGGAGCGCCAGCAACTCCGGCACCTGCGAGGGCGCCGGCGTCCAGTGCGTCGCGGTCGGTGGCGCGGGCGCCGGCAACGCCGGCTC
>JAIVGU010000037.1 GCA_020201445.1 Halobacteriales archaeon | reverse complement strand
ACCTCCTCCTGAGCCTGCCGACCCTGCTCGGCACCGCGCTGCTGTGGCTGCGCCGCGACCTGCGCCACCTCGCCCTCCCCTGCATCGCCGTCGTCGCCATCACCTTCTGCACAGTGGGGACGCCGGCGCTCTCGACGCCCCGGCTGCTCCTCTCCGCCTTCCCCGCCCTCGCCATCGTCGGCGACCACATCCAAGGCCGCGCGGCCTGGGTGGCGTACTGCGCCTTCGGGGTCGTCGGGGGCGCCTGGGTGCTGGTGCAGCACCTCACCTCGTTCTTCCTGTGAGGGTGCCGGGTCCTTTCCCCTCGTTTTCGGGTCCCGCCATTCCAGTGGAAACCTACCCCTCCGCCGCGGCGCTTTCCGTCCCGCAGAGGACACCGATTCAAACCGATGACCTCTTCTTCCGATGGAGCGTCGAGAAGGGTCGTGGAGGGGGCGTACCGGCATCGCAGCGCCGGCCCAGTGCGGGCACCCGAGGCGCACGCGCCGCTGCCCAGCCCCCTGGCGCACCTCAACCGCGCCCTGGCCCGCCCCATCGCTTTCCTCTTCGGCACCCTGGGCTTCGCGCCCGGGCAGCTCTCCATCCAGAGCTTCACCCTCACGGTCGCCGCCCTCGCCACCATGGCGGACGGGCAGTGGCCGCACCTGCTGGCCGGCGCCGGCCTGGTCTACCTCGGCCTGCTCTTCGACCGCGCCGACCTCCTGCTGGCGGAGCGCAAGGGCCGCCCCTCGCCGTGGACCCAGTTCCTCGGCATCGCGGTCGACCGCCTCATCGAGGTCGCCATCGTGGTCGCCCTCGGCGTCCTCACCGTGCGCGGCGTGCGCGGCAGCCCCATCCCGCACCTGACGCCGCTCTCCGACGGCTGGACCCTCGTCCTGTGCGCCGCGGCCGCCGGGCTGTGGATGGCCCGCCGCGCCCTGGAGCACCACGCCGAGACGATGCTGCTGCGGACGCACCTGCTCACCATGCGCCGCCTGCCGGGGCCAAGCGCCATCCCGCGCCACCGCGTCGCCCAGCCCATCATCGCCCGCCTCGCCGGCCGCGACGAGTCCATCCTGCTGTGGTGCATCGGCGTCGCCTTCGCCCAGCTCGACCTCACCCTCATCGTGCTCTGCGTCCTGCAGCTCCTCTGCGTGGTCGAGGCCATCGTCCTGTTCAACCTGCGGCTGCGCGACCCCGAGGTCGAGGCAAGCCGCATCCTTGGGCCGGACTACCCTTAGCTCCCCTAGCCAAACCACGGATTTCACGGACGGCGTTTTCCTGTGCGACTTTCGCCAAACGCTGATTCCGCGACAACATCGAATCCGCGCCATCCGCGAAATCCGCGGTTCCGTCGGTGCGGCTTCGGCCCCACCAAAACCGCGGATAACGCGGATTCCGCGGATGCAATCCGTGGAATCCGTGGTTTGGTCGAAGCGGCTAGATTCGGCGCGCCGCCCAGGTGATGCCCAGCAGCGCGGCGATGAGCCCGCCGATGACCCACAGCTCGAAGGAGCCGCTGTCGGCGGGCGCCGGCCAGGAGAGGTGGACGTCGTGGGCCAGGGCGCCCTCGTTGGTCCACTGGATGCGGTCGCCGAGGTGGACGGTCGTGGTGTTGCCGCCGCTGGCCGCGTCGCGGAAGCCCATGGCGGCCAGGTGGGTCGCGTTGCCGTCGTCGCGGATGGCGATGCGGTGGAGCTGCGGACCCCTCGGGTCGGCGTCGGGCAGGACGACGAGCGCGCCCTGCATCCCAGAGTGGACATGGCAGTGGTAGGGAGAGGTGCCTGCGGCGTGCGCGGTCTCGTTGTAGGACTGCCCGTGCGCCAGGAGCGGCGACTGGGCGTCGCGGCCGGATTCGTCGTGCGCGCCCGCGGGGGCGGCGAGCGCCAGCAGGGCGGCCAGGCACAGGAGCGCGGCGGCGCGGCGCCTAGGCACGCGCCGGGGCCACCAGGTCGTGCGGGGCGAGCGGGGCGCGCAGGCTGCCGTCGCGCAGGCGCAGCGTGATGTCGGCGATGGCCTGCGCGTCGACGCCGTAGTAGCGGTAGAGGTCCTTCGGGTCGCCGGACTGGGTGAAGCTGTCCTGCACGCCGACCCGCCATAGCTTGGCGGCCACGCCCTCGCCGGCGAGGCACTCCGCCACCGCCGAGCCGAGGCCGTTGTGGATGAAGTGGTCCTCGGCGGAGACGACGAAGCCGGTGTCGCGGCCCGCCTTGGCGATGAGGGTGCGGTCGATGGGCTTGACCGAGGCCATGCTGATGACGCGGACGCTGACGCCCTTCTGCTTCAGCTCCTTGGCCGCGACGAGCGCCTCCGCGACCTGGGGGCCGTTGGCGACGATGGCGGCGTCCTCGCCGTCGTGCATGACGTGGCCCTGGCCCCACTTGAACTCGTGGTCCGTGTCGAAGAGGACGGGGACCGCGGCGCGGGTGGAGCGCATGTAGGCGGGGCCGGGGCGGAGGTACATCGCCAGCACCGCCGACTGCGCCTCGACGGCGTCGCACGGCGCCACGACGCCCATGTGCGGCAGGGTGCGCATGACGCCGACGTCCTCGAGGGCGTGCGCGCTGCTGCCGTCCTGGCCGGTCATCAGGCCGCCGTGGCTGCCGCAGAACTTGACGTTGAGGTTCTGGCGGCCAACGCAGTTGCGGATCTGCTCCCAGCCGCGCTGCAAAAAGATGGCGAAGCTGGAGGCGAACGGCACCTTGCCCATGTGCGCCAGGCCGGCGGCGGTGACGACCATGTCCTGCTCGCTGATGCCCATCTGGTAGAAACGCTGGGGGAACTCCCTGGCGAACCAGTGGCTGCGCGTGCTCTCGGCGAGGTCGGCGTCGAGCGCCACGACGTCGGCGTGGGTCTGCCCCACGTAGAGGAGCCCCTTGCCGTAGCCGTCGCGGATGCTGACCTTCTCGCCGGTCTTCCACTGCGCCGGGCTGGCGGCGGGGGCGGAGGCCATCAGGCCACCCACTGTTCCATGGTGGCTCCACACTCACTTTCCGCTTAAGGATTCGGCACCTGAGGCAAGACCTGGAGGCCAATGCGGCGGAAGTCGTCGTCAAAGGCGAAGACGGGGAGACGACGAGCTTGGGCCATGGCAGCAACGGTGCAATCCGTGAAGCTTAGGGGCTGGTCGCGGTACTTCACGAAGAGTTTCCAGGCCGCCTCCAGTTCAGCTTCGCTGATGCGCTCGATGGTGGCCATCTTGGACGCGCGCAGCGCCTCGCCCACCCTGACCGCCGCGGCATGGCCGTCGATGCGCCGCAGCCGGGTCATGGTCTCGTCGAACACGTAATCGGAGGTCAAGAGCCGCGCAGCGCGAGGGAGGCCGGCGAGGAAGGCGACCGCCGCCTGATGGTGGGCGTCTTGGCGCGCCGCGAGCGCTAGCAGGGCGCTCGTGTCCACGAAGGCGCGCATTAGGGCGCCCCATAGATGTCGTCATGCGCATCGGACGTGTCGTGGGCTCCCTCGACAGTGCCGACGAGATCAAGGAGGGTCTCTCGGTCGGACCTCTCCAAGGACTTGGCCCAATCGAGGGTTGCCCGGCGCACAGCCTGTTCAACGGCCATGCCACGGCGCGTTGCGGCGCGATGCAGGAGGAGGAGTTCATCTTCGCTGAAATCGAGAAACAATGGCTTCAGCCGTGTGGAAACGATGCCCTCACCTTTGCTCCAAGATTCGTACCAACTCAGGAGTGGCCAGAACTCCTTTGGGATGTCGTCACGGGATGGGTGGGTAGCACCCCTTTTCTTCGACGGAAGGAAATCGTCACCCGGTCGGAACAGGCGGCGTTTTCCGGTGCGGGCCTTCGGGGCATACAAGTAGCGGAAGCGGGCATCCGTGCGGCGGTTTGCGACTGCATGCTGACGGATGTGTTGCACGGTTCCTTTCTGGATTTCTTGGCTGGGCCTGCTGAGGTGGGCCAAGCGAACACGATGGAGAATCTCCTCTTCTGAGAACGCCTCGCGCTCTGGGTGTTCCTGGGTCAACAGGGCGCAAGCAATCCAGGCCTGCGCAGAGACGGGGATTTCCGTGCGGGTCATCAAGTCTTGTATGTAAAAGTTTGTTTAAGTTTGTTTCCTATGTGCCAAGGCGATACTTTTTGCCGCCGCTTCTTGTTCAGGCCTCAGGCATCCAAGTCTCGCCCAGCTCGGCCATCGCCTTCACCATCTCGTCCTTGGTGAGGGCCCGGCCGTGGAACTGCGGCTGGCCCACCATGAAGCTGACCCCGTGCCCCTTCTCGGTGTCCATGACGAGGCACTGCGGCTGGCCCTTCACCTGCTCGGCCTCGTCGTAGGCGGCGAGGATGGCCTTGAGGTCGTGGCCGGGGACCACCTTGGTCCAGAACCCGAACGCCTTGAACTTCGCGTCGATGGGCGCGACGTTCTTGACGTCCTTCGTCCAGCCGTCGATCTGGATCTTGTTGGCGTCGACGATGACGCACACGTTGTCGAGGCTGCGGTGGCTGGCGGTGAGGGCGGACTCCCAGATGTTGCCCTCCTGCAGCTCGCCGTCGCCGAGCACGACGTAGACGCGGCCCTGCTTGCCGTCGATGCGCTTGGCGATGGCGCAGCCGTTGCCGTAGCCGAGCCCCATCCCGAGCGAGCCGGTGCTCATCTCGATGCCGGGGATCTTGCGGTCGGCGTGGCCCTGCAGCAGGCCGCCGAACTTGCGCAGGCGCTTGAACTCCTCGCGGGGGAAGAAGCCGAGGTCGCCCAGCACCGCGTAGAGGCCGGGGGCGCAGTGGCCCTTGGAGAGGATGAAGAGGTCGCGGTCGGGGTCCTTGGGGTTCTGCGGCGAGACGCGCAGCTTGTTGTAGTAGAGCGCCGCCAGGAACTCCGCCATCGAGAAGGAGCCGCCGGGGTGGCCCGAGCCGGCGCCGAAGGTCATCTTCAGGACCTCGATGCGCAGCTTCCTGGCCTTCTCCTGCAGCTCGGGGATGGTCAAGGGCTGCCGCGCCTGGAGGGCCTGCACGGTGGCGCCGACGGAAATCCGCGAGATAAGGGCTGGGGCGTCCACGGCAGGGGTTGCAGGGAGCCCCGGTTCGGCATCCACCTGTCGGCGACGGGCTGCCCGCCCGAGGGCACGCCGGTCCACGTGGTCGCGCCCGCCGCGCGGCAGGACGTGGCGTACGCCTACGCGTGGAACGCGCAGCCCGCGTGACCGCCCAGCCTATGTGGCGGCCTGCGTTGCGGCCCCCGTGTCCGAGGAGCCCCGCGTCCGCCGCCGCGCCCGCCTGCGCACGAAGGAGACCCGCGAGCTGCGCGACCGCCTCTCCGCCGCGCTGGGGGGAACCCCCCTGTGGGGCGACGAGGCCGCCGTGGAGACCGGGGAGTTCCACGACCGCGCCCTCATCGTGGTGGACAACAAGCTGCACGGCCTGTGGACGGGCATGGACATGGCCGCGACGCCGTTCCTCACCGTGCGCGGCCTGCTGCACCACAAGCCCAGCGCGCGCTACGTCACCGTGGACATGGGCGCCGTGAAGTTCGTGGTCAACGGCGCCGACGTGATGGCCCCCGGCATCGTGGAGGCCGACCCCGCCCTCCAGCCCGGCGACTGGTGCTGGGTCCGCGACGAGAAGAACCGGCAGCCGCTGGCCGTCGGGCAATGCCTCGTCCCGGGCGCCGCCATGCCGCGCGGCAAGGGCAAGGCGGTCAAGTCCATCCACCACCTGGGCGACAAGCTGTGGCTGCTGGAGCCCTAGGAAGCCCCCACCAGGCCCAAAAGGGGGGCCCGGCAATGGCCGCCCCGTGGCCCGAACCGCCCCCTTCCTGACGCTCACCCTCCTCCTGCTGGCCGGCTGCATGGAGCAGGCCGACGATGGCACCGGCACCTCCATGCCCCCGCCGCCGGCGGCGGGCCCGGCGCCGCGGTGGGAGAACGTGACGCTCAGCAGCAACATCGACTTCCGCGCCCAGGGCTGCGCCATCCCGCTCACCGTCTTCCAGCAAGCCTCCCCCAAGCCGGTCGACTTCCGGAAGGGGGACACCGGCCTCCGCGCAACGTTCACCTGGACGGCGGCCACCCCGGCCGCGCAGGAGATGACCGTGGCCCTCCTCGCCTCCGACGACGTGGTCCTCGCCGAGGCCGGCGGGCCGAGCCCGCTGGTGCTGACGGCCACGGCCCACGACCTGGAGGATGTCGGCGACGACCCCCTCTCCGTGGTGGCCGAGATGGGGGCCTGCCACGGCACACCCGCCGCCGGCGCCTCCGCCATGCAGCAGGTCGCCGTGGCCATCCTATGGAACCCGCCCTCCTGATGGCCATCCGGCAAAGTGTCAACGTTTATCTTGAGAGAGGAAGTGCAGCCACCCGGGTTGCACACATGGGCCTGAAGTCCCTTTTCGGAACGAAGCCAGCGCCGAAGCCGCAGGCC
>JAIVGU010000175.1 GCA_020201445.1 Halobacteriales archaeon | reverse complement strand
CTACGGCAACGTCACGCTGGAGAACTTGGGCCTTGCTGGCAACCGTCTGGAGGCCGACGTGTCGGGCGCCGTGGAGGCGGCCCGCCTGGACGAGCAATCCGTCTCCCCCTCGTTCTTTGCCGCTCTGCCAGTGTCGGTGGCGGTCGGCGCGGTGGCCGTCGGCGCCTTGGTCTTGGCGTGGTTGTTCAGCCGGGTCCTGAGCCCCGGTAAGGCCCTGGAGCATCCCAAGCGCAGCCGCCTGTGCGCGGAGGTGCATGCCCACCCGGGCGCCACCATCACTGCCTTGCAGGAGTTGACTGGATACCCGCGCACTGTGGTCCGCAAGCACCTGAAGGCCCTTGAGCGGGTGGGCTTGGTGGTCTCCAATGCCCACGCGGGGCAGCGGCACTACTTCGAGAACCACGGTCGCTACGCTGCGACCTGGAGGCAGGTGGCCGCCCGCCTGGACCCCGAGTTGCAGCCCTTCGTGGACGCGTTGCTGCGCCGGCCGGGCCAGACGCAGCGAGAACTGGTGGAGGGTGCCGGGTTGTCGCGCAGCGCCACCCAGCGCCGGCTGGACCGCCTGGAAGCCTGGGGCTTGGTGCAAATCCAGCGGGAGGGCCGCAGCAAGCGCTACTCCCTGGTGCCGGACAAGACAGAAACTTGAGGGCTGGAAGGCTCAGACGTAGGCTTCAGTAGCGGTAGCTGCGCGAGTTGCGGCTGCCGCTGCGCGACGTGGTGCGGCGGGCGGCGGTGCCGGTGCGGCGCGCGCCGGAGCGGACGCGGGTGGCGACGCGGCGGGCGCCCGAGCGCACGGTGGAGCCCGCCTTGCGGGTGGTGGAGCGCGTGCGGGAGGCGCCGCCACGCAGCGTGCGCTTGACCTTGCGGCCCGCGCCCTGCGCCTTGCCCATGCCCTCCTGCAAGGCGCCCTTGGCCTGCAGGCTGCGGTTGCGGGTGGCGCGGCCAATGGTCTTCTTGGTCTTCCCCAGGGTCTTGTTGATGAACTCGCCCATGGGGCCTGCTCCTTCGTCCCACACTTAAAGGACTGCGCCAACCCCGCCCTACGCCGACCGCGGACGCCACGAAACGAAGCCTGGGGAGATTGCAGCCAGCAGATTTCGCAAGAGGGCGCGGCCTGCGCGGCCCGGCGCGCATCCCAAAGCCTCAACAGGAGGATTCCCTGGCCGCCGCGTGGCCGCCCCGCTCATCGTCGCCGAGGGACTGGGCAAGTCGTACGGGGGCAAGCGCCTCTTCGACGACGCCACGTTCCAGGTCGAGGCGGGCCAGAAGGTGGCGCTCGTCGGCCCCAACGGCGCGGGCAAGTCCACGCTGCTGCGCATCCTCGCGGGCCGCGAGCGGGCGGACCACGGCAGCCTGCGCGTGCAGCCCATCGCGACGCACTGGTTCGACCAGCACCCCAGCATCCCGGAGGGCGCCACCGTGCGCGACCTGCTGGCCGCCGCCCTGCCGACGCCCACCCACCTGCAGGCGGAGTGGGACGAGCTGGAGGCGCGCATCGCCGACCCCGCGCTCTACGAGGCGCCCGGCTACGAGGCGGTGCTGGAGCGCTACGCCGCCCTCCAGCAGGAGATCCGCGTCCTCACCCAGCCGCCGCCCGACGCCGTCGAGACCCCCATCGTGCAGTCCTGGTGGTGGCGCACGACCGCGCCTTCCTCGACAACGTCGCGGAGCGCGTCCTGGAGGTCAGCGCCGGCCGCATCACCGCCTACGTGGGCAACTACGAGGACTACGTCGCCGCCCGCGACGAGGACCTGGAGCGCAAGCGGCGCGACCACGCCAAGGCCCAGGAGAAGATGCAGCAGGCGAAGGACGTCATCCTCCAGTTCCGCCAGCAGAAGCGCTTCGACGGCCAGTACGCGAGCCGCATGAAGGCGCTGGAGAAGTACCAGGCCGCGCTCGACCACACGCCCGACCCGGTGCTGGAGAGGCTGGGCTTCGGCCTCCAGTTCGACGCGGTGGAGAAGTCCGGCGTCGAGGTGCTGCGCACGACCGGGCTGGAGAAGTCCTACGACGGCCAGAAGGTCCTGCGCGGCGTCGAGCTGGAGCTGCGCAAGGGCGACCGCGTCGGCCTCGTCGGCGGCAACGGCGAGGGCAAGTCCACGCTGCTCAAGCTCCTCACCGGGCGGCTGGCGAAGGACGCCGGCGCCATCCGCGTCGCCCCCGGCGCCAAGGGGATGTTCTTCAGCCAGGAGCACGACGACCTCGACGTCAGGCGCACCCTCAAGGAGGAGGTCCTGGACGCGCGGCCCAACCTGGAGGAGCGCGACGTGAAGGCGCTGCTCGGCCGCTTCCGCTTCAACCCCGACGCCGACCTCGGCCGCACCGTCGGCACCCTCAGCGGCGGCGAGCGGCAGCGCATGATGCTGCTCAAGTGCATCCTCAAGCCCAGCAACCTCCTCATCCTCGACGAGCCGACGAACCACCTGGACCTGTGGGCGCGCGACGTCGTCATTCACGCCCTCAACGCCTACCACGGCACGCTGCTCGTCGTCAGCCACGACCGCTTCCTGCTCGACTCCGTCACCGGCAGCACGGCCGTCCTCGCCGGCGGCCGCATCCAGCAGTTCCCCGGCAGCTTCACCGCCACGCGCCACCTCCACAAGCCGCCGCCGACCGCGTCGAAGGACCGCTACCTCGTCCGCAAGCGCTTCACCGACTGGGGCGCCAGCCGCAAGTACGCTGTGGGCGACGTGGCGGAGTTCACCGGGCAGCAGATCGCGGACTCCGTGACCCTGCGCAACGCCCTCGCGCTGGGCTGGATCGCCAAGGCGTGACACCCCCGACGGGCAGGGATTCCAAGGATTTCGGGGATGACCTTGGGGGGCGACGCGTTCGATGTTCGCGGGTGCGCTGCAGGAAATCCCCGAAATCCTTGGAATCCCTGCTGGGAGGGCGGGCATCCTTGGCGCAACCCCCATGAGGCCGGGCGCCCGAGGGGCAAGGCATGGCAGGCGGCTACGACAACGAGGACCGCCAGGCGGAGCTGGAGGAGCTTCGCCAGGAGAAGGAGCGCGCGGCCCGCGAGAAGCTGGAGGCCCAGCACCGCCAAGCAGCGCTCCGGCGCGACAACCTGCCGGAGCCAGGCGAGCTGCGCAAGCCGGGCGACCACCACGACACGCCCCCGGCCGACCCCTCCTGACCGCGAACGGCCAGGAAAATCTTCCCTTGCGTTCGCAAGGTTTCGCGGTGGTGGGTCGGGCTGAAGCAGGTCACTCGGCGACGAGGCCCCTGAGCTTGACGGCCTCGGCCACGCGGCCCACCGCGACCATGTAGGCGGCGGTGCGCATGTCCACCTTCGCCTTGAGGTGCTGCGAGTAGACGGCGTGGAACGCGGCGGTCATCTTCTGGTCGAGCTTCTGGTAGACCTCCTCGGCGCTCCAGTAG
>JAIVGU010000220.1 GCA_020201445.1 Halobacteriales archaeon | reverse complement strand
GCACCCCACGGCGCAGCGGCTCGGCTGCGCCCGGGGGAATCACCATGAGGCCCGGTGGGGGACTCCGGCAGGATAGCATTTGCCCAGCCCGAACAGGTCCGGGCCGCCCTGCGGGAACGGAAACGTGGAAAGCGAAAGCAAGAAGCAAGAAGAAAGCAAGGGGGAAGGGGAGGGGAAGGGGAGGAGGTCGGCAAGCGCCGGGCCTTTACAGGCGGCGGCGCTCGTAGGTGGGGCCGTTCTCGTGGACGACCTCGCGCTCCACAAGGGGAGCGTCCGAGGGCGCACGGTTGGCGAACCCCAGCACGGCCAGGCCGATGAACAGCAGGAACCCTGCCGTCAGGACGCCGATGCTGAACCACCGGCTCAGGCCGGTCTCGAAGTACAGCATGTAGGCGCCGCCCAGCACGAAGACGATGCCGAGCACCCACAGGATGGCACGCGTTGCGTTCATGCCTCTCCATCCGCGGGGGGAGCGATGGGGTTGTTGGGACAGGGCCCGTGGGACGTCCTTGGCGCTACACCGGCTCCCAGCGCGGCGTGGGCGCGGCCAGCGGGGCGGGGTTGGCAAGCGGGCGCAGGGTGCGGTAGGAGAGGTAGGCGTAGATGGGGGCGCTGAGGAAGAACAGGGCGTAGAGGCCCAGCCACGCCGGCAGCAGCCAGGCGCCCCACTCGGCCGGCGGGTGGAGGCGGAGGCGCTGGGCGTTGAGGACGGCCACCGCCATCAGCCCGGCGCCCAGCAGGCTCTCGAGCTTGGTGATGCGCAGCGAGCGGAAGAACGCCCGGACGCGGCCGAGGCGGCGGCCCGGGTCCTTCGGCGTGCGCACGAACGGCGTGCGGAAGCCGAGCAGGCACTTGGTGGCGGCCCACATGTTGGTGAACTTGATGGCGAACCACATGCCCTGGATCATCACCGCCTCGCGCAGGCGGCTGCGGCCGGCGCGGCGCAGGACGATGTGCAGGCGCAGCAGGCCGTCGAACAGGAGGAACACCGGCACCAGGGCCAGCAGCGACAGCTCGCGCTGGTGGTGCGTCACGGCGTCGTAGCCCAGGATGGGGCCGAGGCCCAGGTAGAGCAGGACGAGCGCGATGGTGGTGACGAAGAGGCCGTCGAACCAGTGCAGGTTGGAGACGAGGAAGTCGAACTTCTGGCGCCGGCTCATCCGCGAGCGCAGGATCATGCCCGTGCGCGAGAAGAGGATGCGGACGTTGCCGAAGGCCCAGCGATGGAACTGCTTCTTGTAGGCCTCGAAGACGGCGGGCATGAGGCCGCGGCCGAAGGTGTGGTCGACGTAGAGGGAGTCCCAGCCGGCGCACGCCAGGCGCACCGACACCTCGGCGTCCTCGCAGATCTGGTCCTCCGCGAAGCCGCCGACCTCCTCCAGGGCGCGGCGGCGCAGCACGCCCATCGTGCCGCAGAAGATGATGGCGCCCTGCTCGTTGCGGCTGGGCATGATGGCGTGGTAGAAGTAGGCCTCCGCGCGCTTGTAGCGCCGGGTCAGGAACGACTCGTCCGTGTTGCGGTAGTCCTGCGGCGTCTGCACGAACGACAGCGAGGGGTCGGTGAAGTAGCCCACCGTGTGCTTGAGGAAGTCGGGCTGCACCCAGTAGTCGGCGTCGATGACCGCCACCAACTCGAAGTCGGGGGGCAGGAGCCGGGTGGCGTGGTTGAGGGCGCCCGCCTTGAAGCCGCGCCGGGTGGGCCGGCGGACGTAGTCGGCGCCGACCTGGGAGCAGAACTGCGCGAGGCGGCCGGCGAGGGCGGCGTCGGTGCTGTCGTCGACCACGGCGACGAGGAAGCGGTCGCGCGGGTAGTCCTGGCGCAGGAGGTGGAGGATGGTCTGCTGCACCATGTCGAAGGGCTCGTTGAAGACCGGCACCTCGAAGGCGACCTTGGGGCGCAGGCCGGGGTCGAAGGGGCGCTCGGCGGCGACGCGGGCCCAGCGCCGCCGCGTCGAGGCGTCCAGCGAGTAGAAGGAGAACACGACGATGAGGCTGAGGCCGCCGGTCTCCGCCGCCAGCAGGACGTAGCTGAGCCAGCGCTCGCCCGCCGGCACCTTGGGGATGGAGACCGTGACGGAGTAGGCGAGGTAGCCCGCGATGAGGGAGACCAGCGCGACGTAGCTCAGCAGGCCCGCGATGCGCCAGCGGTAGCGCGCCACCATCGTCCCCAGGATGGCCCCGGTGAGGACCAGGGCGACCTCCCAGGCGGTGAAGACCTGCAGGGGGCGCAGGAACTGGTCGGGCAGGGTGTCGCGCGGCATCTTGACCAGGTCCTCCCAGCCCGCCAGCGTCGCGCCGACCCAGTAGATGGCGTAGCCGCAGAAGCCGCCCGCCAGGAAGCCGAAGAGGGAGCGGCCCTTGCCGCCGCGGTGGCGCGCCGGCGTGCGGGCGGTGAGGGCGTGCGCGAGGCGGTCGGCCACTCAGCGCCCCCGGATGTCGAACGTGCAGGTGGTGCGGCGGTCGAGCCGGCCGCAGGCGACCTCGGCGACGTGGGGGTCGCGCAGGTAGGCGGCGACGGCCTGCTGGAGGGCGGCCCGCTCGGCCTCGCAGGCGTGCAGGTGGCGCGCGCAGGAGTCGCAGCGGCCCAGGCGCACGACGTAGCGGCCCGGCTCGGCGAGCAGGAGGTGCGTCCCCCCCACGGCCTGCCGGAGGGCGCGCTCAAGCCCGGTGCCGCCCCAGGGGCGCGCGGCCTGCGCGGCGTGGTGGGCCACGCGGGGATGGAGGGCCTGTGCGGCCTGGGCGACGGGCGCGGCGTGCGCAGGCTGGGCCGGGGCCTCGACCGGCTGCCACTGTGCGGCCTGGACGGGGGGCGGCGCTGCCGGGACGGCGACGAACTCCAGGGGGGCGTGCCGCGGCTGCGCCTTCACCGGGCGGGCGCCCATGCGGGACATGAGGAGCGAGACTGGCAGGACGACCAACCCTCCCAGCATGAGGATGAGCGCGCCGCGGCCGGGCGGCAGGAACGGCAGCACCCCGAGGACGAGGGCGAGGCGGGTCACGGCGCCACCTCCCGGGGCGTGGGGGGTGCCGCCGCCATGCAAGGCGGGCGGGGCCACGGCGGGCAGGGGCGCATCCGACCTGCTGCTCTCGGCCCCCCGAAATGTAAGGGGTGCAGGGACAGCGGGCAACGGACAAGCCGCATGTCCCCGCCGTCTGTCCCGCAAGCCCCTAGGCGGCCCCCCTGGAAGCGGGATGGGCATGCAGGCGACGGTCAACCCCAGCTTCCTGGGGCAGGTGCAGGGCAAGGCGGGGCTCGTCGAGACCGGCTTCCGCGCTGGATTGGAGGCCGCCGTGCCCGGGCTCAAGGCCAACGGGCTGCTCTTCGCCGGCATGGGCGGCTCGGGGGCGACCGCGATGCTGGTGCGCGACGCCGCGGCGCGGGTGCTCGACGCCCCGTTCACGCTGCTGCAGCACCACGACCTGCCCCGCCACGTCAAGCAGGACTGGCACGTCCTCGCGCTCAGCTACTCCGGGCGCACCGAGGAGACCCTGGCCGCCGCCCGCGAGGCGCGCCGCCGCGGCTGCCGCGTCACCGCCTTCACCACCGGCGGCCCCGTGGCGGAGCTGGCGGAGCGCACCGTGCCGCAGCCGACGGGCTACCAGCCCCGGGTGGCGCTGGCGCACGCCTGGTTCAGCGTCCTGGGGTTCCTGGAGGGCTCGGGCCTGCTGGGCGCCACCGTGCCGGTGAAGGAGGCCGCCGCCGCGGTGCGCGAGGTGGACGCCGCCTGCGGCCCGCACGTCCCGGAGCCGCGCAACGAGGCCCGCCTCCTGGCGCGCCGGCTGGCCGACCGCATCCCGCAGGTCTACGTCACGCCCGCCTTCGCCGGCCTCGGCGTCTTCTTCGCCTCGCTGCTGAACGAGAACGCGAAGAAGATCTGCGACGTCGAGGAGGTGCCGGAGTGCAACCACAACGCCGGCACGGGGTGGAGCGGCGACCCGCTGCGCGCCCACTTCACGGCCCTGGCGCTGAGCCACGCCGCGCAGGACCCGGAGATGGAGCGCCGCCTGGAGTTCATGCGCCGCCGCCACCTGGCGTGGGGGGTGCCGTGGCACCACCGCCAGTTCGGCCCCATCCGCTGCTTCGCGGACCATGTCGTCGAGCAGGCGCGCGCCCTGGCGCTCCTGGACTACACCTCGTTCTACACGGCGGAGCTGCGCGGCGTCGACCCGGCCCAGATCGACGAGGTCGTGGGGCTCAAGGCGTTCCTGCGCGCCCCCGCGCCGGAGCCGGGGTCCGGGGACGTCAAGGCGGAGTATCTCGTCTGACGGGCCGTCGCGCAGAAACCGGCAGCGTTGCCCAGTCCTGGATGTCCACACATCGCCATCCGCAGGGTCCGGCGCAGGCCAAACGGGCCACGGCAAGCCAGTGCATCTCCTCCTGTTGGCCGCCCGGCCGTGATTTGAGCTTGACGGTCGTGCCCAAACATGTTTGGCCCGCGTTGGCCCTTAACGGCCTGGGTGGATTCGGTGGGCTGGAGCATCCCGAGGGATTTGCGATGGCACCGACCTTCCTGACAGACACGCCCGTTCCTGAACGCAGGACCCGCAGTGGCGGCATTACCGTCGCCGGCGTCCCCGTGGCCCCCTCCGTCCAGACGGTCCTGGGCACCCTGCACGCGCAGCAGCCGATGACGAGCGCCGACATCCAGGCCACCACGGGCCTGCCGCGCCGCACCGTCTACGCCGCCCTGCGCACCCTTCGCAGCCTGGGCGTCCTGATGGAGCGCCCCAGCCTTCGGGACATGCGGCAGAGCTACGTCTGGCTCGCCGCCAACGCGGTGCAGGGCATCCAGCCCACGGCCGCCAGCGCCGTCCCCGTGGCGCACGGCATGCAGGCCGGCGGCGACCCGGTGGCCCTCGTCCAGGCCCGCTAGGTCCGGACTGAACCACGAAGTGCACGAATTCCACGAAGGGCCCTGCGTCGTTCGCGCAATTCGTGAAATTCGTGGTTGGGTTGGGTCTGGACATGTGCGGGGCTGTGCAACCCTGATGGCGCCGCCGCACGATGGCCTCCCGTGCCGACCGACCCGCCGCAGCACGCCTCCCCGCGCCAGGCCGCGCAGACCACCCAGGGCGACGGGTCCGGCCCCCTCGCCGCCCCCGCCGGGCCCGCGCTGACGCCCTACGCCCGCTACATGGCGCAGGCCGGCTTCCGCCTCGTCGCCCGCACCGACGGCCAGGGCCCGGAGAGCGACTGGGAGCGGCAGATGTACGTCGTGGCGCCCGGCAACGACGCGCCGCGCGACCACGCCTGGGCCACCGCGCGCTTCGCCATCGAGTGCATGGCCGAGCACGCCGCCCTGTTCACCCTCCTGCTGCCGCCGGAAACCGCCGCAGCGCAGCGCGCCCAGTCCCTCCTCCTGGGCAAGAAGTACCGCCGCCTGGCGCAGCACATCGACATCGTCGGCCCGCCGCCCCCCGGCGAGGTGCGCGCCTTCACCCGCCAGATGCGCGACGAGCTGGAGCCCATCCTCGCCTTCACGCAGGAGTGCCACGACCTGCAGGTGTCCGGCGAGCTGCGCAGCCTGGCGTGGCCGCTCCTCTTCGACCACGCCCGCCGCGAGGCCGAGCACTGGGACGACCGCCTCGGCCGCATCGGCAGCGGCGACGTCACGCCGGAGCCGCGCGCGGCGGTGGGCTTCTGGGGCCACGCCCTCGACGAGCACGCCCGCTTCGTCGCCCACCTCCTCGACCCCGCCGAGCGCCAGGCCATCCGGCAGTGGCAGCGCCGCAGCGAGGGGTTCCAGGTGGCCACCGGCTCCCTGGTGGAGGAGGGCGGCAGGGCGACGCCGGCGGGCGAACTGGCCACCGTCCTGGAGCTGGCCGGCGAGGCGCTGGAGGCGATGACCGACACCGCCCGCCAGGTCGAGGCCGGCCGCCTCCAGGGCATCCTCAGCCCCCGGCTGGCCGACCACTGGCGCCGCGAGACGGTGTGGGCCATCGAGGAGTTGCGACAGGCGCAGGCGCAGGCCCCGGCACGCTCCTGACCGCGAACGCCGCGAACCTCCAGGAATGGGCTGTCCTGGCCGTTCGCGGCGTTTCGCGGTGAAGGAGGCGCGCAGGTGGCCAACATGTCGGGCCGTGGCAACCCTGATGCCGTTGCGGGGCCGAACGTGGGGAGCATGGCCAACAAGGATGCCACCGGGACGGGAGCGCCGAGCACGACCGCGGGCGACCGCGGCCCCGGGTTCGAGGCGGCGGTCCTGGCCCTGCGGCGCGAGTGGGAGGCCGAGGCGCGCTGGCAGGGCGTGCAGCGCGACTACGGCGCCCACGACGTCGTGCGCCTGCGCGGCAGCCTCCACTTCGACTACCCCGTGGCCCGGCACGGCGCCAACCGGCTGTGGCGGCTGCTCAACGAGGAGCCCTACGTCCCCGCGCTGGGCGCCGTCACCGGCAACCAGGCCATCCAGATGGCGAAGGCCGGCCTCAAGGC
>JAIVGU010000036.1 GCA_020201445.1 Halobacteriales archaeon | reverse complement strand
GAACAGGGCCTGCGCGTCCCATTGGCCCACGTTCTTCTCGAACAGGATGCCGGTGCCCTGCGGCGCGGCCTGCGCCGTCGGGGGCGGGCCAGCCAAGGCGTTGGCCGCAAGGGCAGGGTGGAGCGCCAGCGCCGCCAGGAGGATGCACAGGCCGGCCGAGGCCAGCCGGGCAGGACGTTCCGCCGCAAATCCTTGGGTCGTGCTGCGGGCGTGGTTCCACTGCCGTTCAGGTCCGTCGCTCATGGGGTCTCCACCTGGAGGCGTGGCGGCGCAGGCGGGCTGCGAGGAACCCGTCGCCGCGCGTTGGCCAAACCACCGGCCGCGCACGGGGCACCGGATTGATAACCGTTGCCAGGAAGTTGCCTCTCGCACCGCCCATCGACGTCAGAAAAGAGAGGAAAGAAGGAAGAGGAAAAGGAGCGGCCCTAGCGGGCCGACTTGGCGACGCGCTCGACCTCGTCGCGCTTGGCGACGGCGAAGCTCTGCGGGTCGTTCTTGGCGGCCTTCATGATCTCGTCGGCGATGCACTGGCTGATGGGCTTCGTGCTCTTGAACGAGGTCTGGGTCGCGCCCATGGCGATGTGCCGCAGGGCGACGTTGAGGCGGCGCAGGGGGGCCACGTCCACCGACTTGGGGACGTTGATGCCACCGTACCGGAGGCGGGTGACCTCCTCGCGGGGGGCGGCGTTGACGATGGCGGTGATGAGGACCTGCACCGGGTTCTCCTTGGTGCGCTCCGCGATGCGGTCGAAGGCCTCCTCGACGGCCTTGTACGCCTTGGACTTCTTGCCCTGGTAGGTCTCGCTACGCATCAGGTCGTTGATGAGGCGCTCGACGACGTGCACCTTGGTCTTGCCGAAGTGCTTGTTGGCGTGGCGGGCGCCGTGGTGCATGACGCCGACGGCCTCGAGGCTGATGTACTTGGCCAGGCCAACGTCGGTGACCTCGATCTTGTCGCTGGGCCACTTGCCGAAAATCGGCGTGGCGGGCAGGTCGACCTTCTTGGCGACCGGGGTCGCCTCCTGGGTGGCCAGGGTGGCGAGCTGGTCGGGGGATTCGATGGAAGTTTCGTCGCTCATGGCAATCACCGCATCGGCTTCTCGATCTTGCCCTTGACCAGCATGTCCAGGGAGACGTTGTTGACCTTGATGACCTTGTAGCGGACGCCGGGGATGTCGCCGTAGGAGCGGCCCATGCGGCCGCCGATGCCCTCCACCATCACCTCGTCGTGCTCGTCGATGTAGTTGATGGCGCCGTCGCCCACGGCGAACGCCGTGATCTGGCGCCCGTTGCGGATGAGCTGGACCTTCACGCACTTGCGGATGGCGGAGTTGGGCTGCTTGGCCTCGATGCCGACCTTCTCGGTCACGATGCCGCGCGCCTGCGGGATGCCGCCCAGCGGGTCGGACTTCTGCTTCAGCCGCAGGGTGCGGCGCGAGTAGTAGCGGTCCGACCAGCGGAGCTGCTGGCGGTTCTTCTGGAGCTTGCGGGCTGCGTTGATGCCGGTGGGAATGGGGATTCCTCCTGTTGAGGGTGCAGGGGCCGGTTTCTTGGGCCGCCCCCGCGTTGACTCATCCCGGAACGGGCCGACGCCAGCCGCCAAGCTTGGTCGGCCCAGCCCGGAGGTCAATCCGGGGCCGGGACGTGGCAGGTTGGCGACAGGGGGGACGTATAAATGGGTGACGGCGGCCAGGGGAGCTTTACACAGACCCCTGGCCCGAAGCGGGAGCCGCCGTCTGTGTAAGCCTCCGCCCCGGTTGTGCAAGGCTTGGCCCCCTTTGTGTAAGCCGTTCGGAGTGGAAGGGGACCTTTCGGCCTATCGGCGGCCCCCTATTGAGCAACCGCTAAAGCCCGCCCGCCGTCGCGCCCCCCGTGAGCTTCGACTGGCGACCCGAGGCGGCCGAGGCGGTGGGCGTGTTCCTCCTGGTCTTTTTCGGGTGCGGAGCCGTCGCCACCGATGCAATTGGAGGCGGCCTGGGGCACCTGGGCGTGAGCCTTGCCTTTGCCTTCGCCGTCCTGGTCCTCGTGTATGCCCTGGCGCCCATCTGCGGCGCCCACTACAACCCCGCCGTCACCCTCGCCTTCGCCGCCACCGGCCACTTCCCCTGGCGCCGCGTCCCCACCTACCTAGTGGCCCAAGTCCTCGGAGCCACGCTGGCCGCCCTTGCCCTGAAGGCCCTCGGCGCCGCCAACCTCGGCACCACCATGCCCCACATTCCCACCCTCCCTGCCTTCGCATGGGAGACAGCGGCCAGCTTCATCCTGGGCTTGGTCATCATCGGAGTCGCCACCGACAAACGCACCGCCCCCGGAAGCGCCGGACTTGCCATCGGGTTCACGGTTGGCATGGCCTCCCTGGTTGCCGGACCCCTCACGGGCGCCAGCATGAACCCCGCCCGCACCCTCGGCCCCGCCCTCGCCAGCGGCACCTACACCGGCTTGTGGATTTACCTCACCGCGCCCTTCCTCGGAGCCGTCGCCGCCATGACCGTCTTTGAAGCCCTCCGCCCTGGCACCCGTCCCGTCGTCCTCGGGGTAGCCGGACCCCTCCACCTTTCAGGCGAGGCGGAGGCATGACCTTCCGCGTCCTGTTCGCCTGCGTCGGCAACAGCGCGCGCTCGCAGATGGCCGAAGGCTTCGCCCGCGCCTTCGGCAGCACGCGCATCGAAGCGCGCAGCGGCGGCTCGAAGCCCCTTGGCTACGTCTTGCCGGAAGCGATTCAGGTCATGCAGGAACGCGGCATCGACATCTCCGGCCACCCGAGCCAAGGCTTCAATGAAGCCTGGGTCCGCACCTGCGACCTTGTGGTGACAATGGGGTGCGGCGACGACGCTTGCCCCGCCTTCATCGGCAAACGCATGGAGGACTGGGACTTGCCCGACCCGAAGGGCAAGAGCCTCCAGGACTTCCGCGCCGTGCGGGACGAAATCGAGCGGCGAGTGCGCGCCCTACTGCGCGACCGCCTGCACTAACGCACTACCACGCCCGCGCCCGGCCGCTAGGCCCACTCGGGCCGCTTGCCTTCCGCCTGCATCCGCTTTGGTAGCTCGGCGCGATAGCGGGCGTGCAAGTCCTCCAGCCGCTCCCACTTCGCCGCCGCGAGGTGCCGCGCGCCCTCCGCAAAGTCCACCTCAATGCCGCGCTCAACCTCCAGATACACCAAGCGGGTCAGGTTGTAGGCCAAGGCCATGCACAGGATTTCATTGCGCTGCGCGCGGGCGTCCTTGGAATAAATCTGGTCGCCCACGATGGCCTTGAAGGCATGGTTGCCAGTCTCGGCATTGTTGCGGCGGTCGGCCCGCGCCGCAAACCCTTCCGGGTCAAGCTGCGCGCGCTCGACGCGCCGCTTGTATGCCTTCTTGCGGGCGCTGCTGCGGCCCGGGTTCGCGTTCTCCTTGACCTTGATTTGTGACTCAATCTTGTGGGCGGCAAGGTAGGCGTCGAGGTAGTAGGCGTTATACGCCTTGTCTGCGCCAAACTCCTTGGGCTTCAGCATCAGTCGGGCGCGGTCCATGAGCGGGATGGCCCATTGCGCCTCGCTGAATGGCCCCTGCTGCGCGTAGAGTGCCGCAACCAGGGTATAGCGGTAGGTCCACAGGATTTCCGTGTAAGTCCAATGGTGCAGGCGCGGCTTGACCGCCTTGCGCGCCCCCGGCGCGCTCGCGGTGTCCTGGCCCTTCTTGCGGCGGGCTTCGCGCTTGGCCTTCTGCTTGCGAACGTCCTTGCTATACCGCTCGTCGAAGTAGCTGCTGAACCGCTGCTCCGTCAAGCCCGTTCCGTCCGGGTGGAAGACTGACTCATAGGGGCGAGCGGGCCACGTCGAGAGCGCCAAGAGCTTCTGAAGGACTTCATCGGGGTCCACACGCGCCCGCGCCTCGGGGTCGCGCGCCTCCAGGCCCGTCTTGGCGGCCAGGAACCGGCTGATGGCCGCCACGCTCAACGCCCGCGGCGTATGCTGGCGATGCGTCGGGGTCGCCATGCGCCCCTGCGCCGCGTAGAGCCCGCCGCGCTCGAAGCACCGCATCACCGACTGATACGCCAACGTGAACAAGGGCGCGCGGGGCCGCCCGCTGGCTTGCGGCGGCTCCGGCGCAATGACAGGCAAGCCTTGATGCAGGAGCTTCGCCATCAACTCCGGCACCCGCACCGGCACCCGGCGCCACGCCTCCGCCTCAACGCCCTGCTGGCGGCCGTCGTCCCCTTTCGTCCACACCTCGCCGGAAGTGTCCGGGCGCTCAATCATGCCCTCCGTCACCATGACGGCGACAATGTGCGCGCACGGCCGGTCCTGGTTGTAGTGACCGCCCACCGCCTCGCCCGCCTTGATGCGCTTATCGGACTTGCACCGGATTTCATCATCGCGGCGATACACGCGCACCCGCCGGCTGGGTGTCTTGAGGCTCACCACGTCCCAATGGTTCTCATCCACCACCTGCACCGGCTCCGGGTTGTCCAGGATTTTCAAGGCGTGACTCCGCATGGCGCGCGGATAGGACGCCCACACCGACCGCTCCGCTTCGGTCACAGGGACCACCCTGCGCCCGGCACGAAGATGCCGCGCCACTCGGGGGGAACCTCAACCACCGGCTCCGCCTTCGGGGCGGGTGGGGCGTGGCGGCGCTGCTCGATGGCCCACCACACCAGGACCCCCGCGCCCGCGCCGAACAGGAACCCCACGCCGCGGTGGCTTGCGCCCGCGACGGCCGCCCCCACGGCCCCACCCATGAGGGCCGCGCCTGCGGGCTTGAGGAAATCCGAGGCCCGCACAGGCGCGGTGGGGGCAGGCGGCGCCTGCGCGGGGCTCGCCTGCGGGGCGGCTTGCGGCGCGGCTGCCTCGCTCCATGCCGCTGCGCCGGGTTGGAGGCCGCGCGTGAGCGAGGGCCACGCCACCGGGACCGGCTGCACGACGGACGCAGCCACGGCGGCAGGCGCGGCCTGCGCGAGGGCAACCGGCGCGGCGCTTGCAGGGGCAGGCGGCGCCTGCGCTTGCGCGGCCGTGCGCTTGGCGGCCAGGACGGCGGCGAGCTGCTGCTGTTGGCGATAGAGCTGGTGCGCCAAGTCTGGGGCGTGCAGGAGGTGGCCGCCCCGTCCCTGCGGCGTCTTGAAGCCCCGGTGGCACACCGGGCACTCACACTCCATGCACGCCGCCTCCAGGGGCCGCCAACCTATACCCACGCGCACCCCAAGGGGGACCACCCGCACAACGGGAGGCGGCCCATCCCGCTGCCACCTCGCCGCGCAGGGTTGCCTTCCGGCCCCGGGGTCCGCGCGGTCCCCCTACCGTGCCCGAGGCCCTGAACGCGCGCCGGGACACTCGGCCTTGACAGTCGCCAGTCACAGGCAAGCTTAGGGCGGACCTTGGCTATCCGGCACCGGAAATGCAGGAGAAAGACGCAGATGCGCCCGCCCCAGCCCGCAAGCGGGGCGGCGCCAAGACTGGCGGCGATGCGGGGCGGGCCAAAGTGAGCCGCGCCAAGCAGGGCCATTTCCTGACCGCGCGCGAGCGCGAGGCGCTGCGGCAGGGCGCCGCGCCAGCCACTCGAAGCGAGTATGAGGGCCGCCGCGCGGACCGCGAGCGCAAGGACCAAGCCAGCGCGCACGCCCGCGCCAAGCGCAAGGCGCTCACCTTCGCCCAGGCGGCCTTGGAGGACTTGGCGTTCCTCGCCAGCGTCATGGACCCCGACTGGCTCTATGAGCTTGCCACGCACCTTGAGCCCCCGCCGGGGGTGCCGCTGGAAGTGGCGCAGGGCTTCCAGATGGAGGGAGTCCTGCCGCGCCTCCTGGAGTCCTTGGCGGAGAAGGTCGGCGCGGAGCGCGCGCCCGAGGTCGAGGCGATGGTGGACCCCCACAACGCGAGCCTGTGGCCCACCGGCTACACGCAAGGCGGAAGCGTGCGGTTGCAGCGCAGCGGCGCCACGCTGGCGGCGTTGTGGTTGGCGGGCCTGGAGCGCGGATTGAACGCGAGCGAGCGGGGCCGCCAAGTCCACACCCTGCTTCATGCCGTGCGCGCTCCGCCACCGCCTCCCGCCGGGGAGGCGGATGTGCCGCGCAAGGCGGCCCGGCGCAAGCTGCCGCGTGGCCGCAAGCCGAGCGCCAAGTAGGCCGCGCGCGCTCGGCGCAGCAACCCGGCAAGGCCCAAGCGCCTGCCCGGAGACTGGCGCGAGTGACTGGTCCGAGTGGCTGGCCGAGGGTGACTGGCGAGTGGGCGAACCTCGCCTTGAGGCACCCTCGCAACAGGAGGGCGAAGGCGCCCCACATCCTGGCGGGGGCACCCTGCCCCTGACGGGCGGGCCGCCTACTGGGCCAGTATCCCCGGCGCGAGCCGCGAACCACCTGGGCGCGGTGGTGGGGGTGGGTGGCCCCCACGCGGGGGCCACCGCGCCGGGCGCCTGGGGCTGGCCCTTGCCTACTGGCGACCCTCACCGCCGAGTCCCCCGC
>JAIVGU010000219.1 GCA_020201445.1 Halobacteriales archaeon | reverse complement strand
GCGCCGGCGCGGCCGCGGCCGCCCCGGAGACCCGCGCCACGGCCGGCCTTCTTGCCGCGCCCATGCGTGTGGTTGCCGCGCATCTTCTTGGCCTTGCCGCCCGATGCCATCAGGCACCTCCCTTGGCGGGCTTGGGCGCGGCCTTCGGCAGGGCCTTGGTCTCCGCCTGGCCGCCCGAGGCCTCGCCGAGCATGCGGCCCAGGAGGCGGTTGATGTCGCTGCCGCGGTAGCCGAGCGCGCCGCCGTTCTGGACGGAGCGCTTGATGCCCTCCAGGCCCTGGCGGGCCGGGTGGAGGCGGAACAGCGGCTTGACGTCGGGGATGTCCTTGTAGTGGAACTCGCCCTTGACGATGGCGCCGGCGAGGGCGTCGAACGTCTTGTACGGCGTCGTCTTGGCCAGGTGCGCCTCGGTCAGCGGGTCGTTGCCGGCCACGCGGCCGCGGCTGCGGATGACGGTCGCCAGGGTGGCGGCGTCGACCTCGCCCCAGGTGACGTAGTCCTTGGCGACCTGCAGCATCCCGACCGTCGTCTCGTTGCCGGGGAGGACCACGGCGTGGTTGACGCGGTTGAGGCGGAGGTACTTCAGGGTGTCCTTCGTCTTGGGGTTGAGGTTCTGGGTGCCGCGCAGGCGGATGACGGTCACGACGTGGCCGGCGATCTGCTTGGGGCCCTGCGTCGCAGCGCCGGCGGTGGCGGCCTGGGCCAGGGGGGCGCTCATGCCTTCCCTCCCTGGCCCTGCGGGCCAGAAGGTCCGGCGGCTTGCGCCGCCTGCACCATGATGGCTTCAGCCATCATGGCGCCACCTCCTGGGCAGGGGCGGCCTCAGCGGGCTGCTGCTCCACGGGGCGGAGCTGCGGGGCGCGCTGCGGGCCGGGGACGATCTGGATGCGCGCGCGCTGGGCGGGCGTCATCTGGACGTCGTCGACCGCCTTGAGGGCGTTGAACAGCGCCTTGGCGTAGTTCGTCGAGGTGCCGGTCTGGCCGCGGGTGTAGATCCAGGCGTCGTGGACGCCGGCCAGCCCGAGGACCGCGCGGGCGGTCTTGCCGCCGACCAGGCCCGTCCCCTGCGGGGCGGGCTTGATGGTGACCTCGGTGGAGGCGCACTTGCCGAACAGCTTGAACGGCACGGAGTTGGCGGGGGCGCCGACGCCGGACTGCCAGGAGCCGGAGCCGCGCTTGACCTCGATCATCGAGATCTTGGCGCGGTCGATGGCGCGCTTGATGGTGGGGCCCACTTCCTTCCCCTTCGCCATGCCGATGCCCACGAAGCCGTCGCGGTTGCCCGTGACGGCCGTGATGCTGAAGCGGACGCGGCGGCCGGAGTCGGTCATGCGCTGGACCATGTTGATGTTGATGACCTCGTCGGCCAGCTCGGGCAGCAGCGCGTCCACGATCTCGGGCTCGCGCAGCGGCAGCTTGGTGGCCAGCGCCTCGCTCATGGTCTTGACCTGGCCGGACTTGACCATCTTGCCGAGGCGGGTCTTGGGCTCCCACGGGGCCGCGGGCTTGTCGTCGTCGCGGCGGCGGCGGTCGCCACCGCCACGGGGCCCGCCGCGGCCACCGGGGCCGCCAGGGCGTCCGCCGGGGCCACGGGGGCCGCCGCGGCCGGGGCCGCCAGGGCCACGGCCGCCGAAGCCGCCGGAGCGGCCGCCGGAGCCGCCGGGGCGTCCACCGGGGCCGCCAGGGCCACGGCCGCCGAAGCCGCCGGGGGCGCGGGGAGCGTCGCCGCTGCGCGGGGCGCGGGCGGGGTTCACGAATTGTTCAGCCATTGTGGTACACTTCCTCGTCAGTCCGACTTAGCCGGGCCGGACGCGATGCGGTCCTTCACGGCGTTGAAGTTCGCTTCCAGGTCCAGGAACGCCCCGTTGAGGCGCTCTTCACTGGGGTAGATGTCCTCGTTGCCGGCGGCGACGTCGACGCCGGCGTCCTGCACGCCCTTGAGGGCGGCGAAGATGCGGCCGCCCTTGGAGGGGACGTGGCGGCCAAGGTCGAGCACGGCGGCGTCGACGCCCGCCGCGCGGGCGCGCTTGCCGGCCAGGAGGCCGGTCAGGTACGCCGCGGGGGTGTTCTTCGGGCTGCCTTCCCAGCCGAGCTTGGCCAGCTCCTGGGCCACCGCGGTGGCCTGGACCTGGTCGCCCTCCTGGGCCCAGCCGACGAACTGGACGATGACGTTGCCGTTGGTGCGGCGGACGACGACGCGGGACTCGCCCGACTTCAGCAGCGCCAGGCGGCGGCGGTAGTCGGTCTTGCCCTCGCGGCGGCGGCGGAACGGGACGCGGGTGCGGGGTCCAACGGCCATCAGACCTGCACCTCCTCACTGAGGGCGCCTTCGGTCTTCATGTGCGAGCGAAGGTGGGCGCGCGAGCGGAACTGGCCGCCCTTGGCGCGCACGTAGTAGTCGCGGTAGACGGAGGCGTCGATGGCGCCCTTCTCCCGGAGCGCGCGCAGCTCCTCGCGCAGGGCGCGGATGCGGCTCATCCAGGCGGCCTTGCGGGGGGTGCGCGCGCCGGCGGCGCCCTTGCGGGAGCCGGGCCCGGTGCGGCGGCCCTTCGCCTTCTGGGCGTCGAGCTTGCGGCCGCGGCCGCGCGACACGCCGGTCTTCTGGACGGCGCGGATGACGCCGCCGGAGACCAGCTTGCGGATGTCGGCGCGGGTGACGGCGCCGGCGACCTCGTCGGCCCGGTCGGGGTCGATCTTGACGCGGCTGCTGCCGACCTTCATGACGTCGGCGGCGAGGCGGCGCTGGTTGCGCAGGTCGCTCATGCTTCCTGCCTCCGGTTGAGGACGCGGATGCCAAGCTTGTCGGCGGCCGCCTCGATGAGCTTGGCCTTGCGGCCGCCCACCGTGCCGCCGACGCGGGCGGCCTGGGTCGCCTTGTTGACGGCCTGCAGGTCGGCCTCGTTGTGGACGAGGACCTCCTCGAAGCCGCTGGGGTGCAGGCCGCGCACGGCCTTCGGGCCGCCGTAGCCGATCGAGACGACCGGCGGGCGGTACTTGAAGTGGCGGCGCACCTTGGAGTGGATGCCGCTGGGCACGCGCCACGGGGCGTCTTTGCCGCCGAGCTTCTTGTAGCGCCACCACTCGTGGCGGCGGAAGGCGGGGCGCTTGGCGTCCTTCTGGCGCCGCACGCCGAGCGCGACGCGCTGCTCGGTGGTGAGCTCGGGCTTGGCGTTGGCCGCGTAGGCCGCGGCGGTCTGGGTCTCGACGGGGGCCTTCGCCTCGGGCGCGTCCTTGACAGACGTCTTGGCCTCCGCCTTCTTGTCGGTGGCCTTGGCACGCGCCTTCGCGCCGGCCTTGGCGGCGGCGGACGGCTTGCTGCTCTTGGCCTTGCTCTCAGGGCTCATGGATTACTCCCCCTTCTTGGTGATGTAGACCCCGTCCTGGAAGACGCGGATGTCCTTGTTGCGGATCTTGGTGCAGCCCTCGATGTTGGCCGCGGTCTGGCTCACGGCGGCCAGGTCCACGCCCTCGATCGAGACGTCGGCGCCCTTGATGGTGATCTTGACGCCGGGGACGATGCGGGCCACGCGGGGCGCGCGCTCGCCGAGGAAGTTCTCGACGTGGAACGCGTCGCCGTGGATGGTCATCTTGATGGGGAAGTGGTTGAACACCGCCTTCATCTGGTAGGTCCAGCCGTTCTGCACGCCCTTGATCATGTTCTGGATGTGCGCGGCGTAGGTGCCCGCCATCGCCTTCTCCTTGCGGCGGGGCAGGTCCTTGTGCACGACGACGGTGTTGCCGTCGAGGCGGACCTTGACGCCCAGGGAGCGGAAGGAGCGCTGCAGGGTCCCCTTGGGGCCCTTGACGGTGGTGTGGTTCGAGTCCTTGGCGACCGTGACGGTGACGCCCTGGGGGACCGCGATCTTGTGGGTGACTTCAGCGAGTGTCGGCATGTCAGGTCACCTCAGTAGACGTACGCCAGGAGGCGCCCGCCGGTCCCGGCCTCCTTGGCCTTGTACTGGTCGATCACGCCGCCGGTGGTGGTCAGGATGAGCGAGCCGAAGTCGCGGGCCGGCAGGAACCGGGACTCCCACGCGTCGAACTCGTCCTTCTTGATGGCGTAGCGGGGCTTGATGACGCCGCAGTTGTTGATGGCGCCCACCAGGGTGACCTTGTAGAGGCCGCCCTTGCCGTCGTCCTGGTACTCGAAGGGGCCGATGTAGGACTGGTCCTGCATGACCTTCAAGACGCGGCCGACCAGCTTGCTGGCGGGAGTGATGGTGGCTTCCTGCTTGCCTGCGCGCTCCGCGTTGCGGATGAGCGTCAGGGCGTCGGCGAGGGGATCGTTCTGCATGGTTCACCTCAGGAGTACTTCTTGAAGCCCAGGTCGCGGGCGCTCTCGCGGAAGCAGTGGCGGCACAGGCGCAGGCCGTAGCGGCGCACCATCGAGCGCATCTGGCCGCAGCGGCGGCAGCCCTCGTAGACGCCCTTGTGGACCTTCCTCTCCTTCATCTGCAGGCTCATCAAATCACCTCGATCTGGAACTTGGCGGCGAGGAACGCCTTGGCCTCCTCGCGGGTGACACGGTGGTGCATGGGCACCTTGCGCGCCAGCAGGCGGCGGTGCTTGATGCGGTGGCCCGGCTTCTCGAGCGTGATGGCGACGTCCATGCCGAAGACGCCCAGCTCGGGGTCGTAGCGCTCGCCCTCGAAGTTGGTGTAGTCGGCGACGCCGAACTGCAGGTTGCCCTGGTTGTCGAAGGAGTACTCGTACACCTTGTTCTTGCGCGAGTAGAGGGCGCGGCGCACGAAGTCCTCCGCCAGGTCGCCGCGCAGGGTGACCTTGACGCCGATGGGGGCGCCGACGCGGACGTTCAGCTCGCGGTTCATCTCCTTGCCGAGGGTGCGCATCGGCTTGGCGCCGCTGAGCTTGGCCAGGATGCGCTCCGCCTTCTCCAGCTTCTCGCCGCCGTCGCCGACGCCGATGTTGACGGTGACCTTGGCGATGCGGGGCTGCATCATCGGGTTCGGGGCGCCCTCCGGGGTCTTGCCGGCGGGGGCCTTGGGAAGCTTGGCGCGCAGCGCGGGGGCGGCGGCCTTGTCGGCCTTGGCCTGGTTGGGCTTGGCGGCCTTCGCCTTCGCGGGCTGCACGGTCGTGGCTTCAGACAATGGACTTCACCTCGGCTTGGGGAAGGTTGGCCCGGTCCCCGATGGGGAAGGCGTAGGGCTTGATGGTGGTGAAGGTCTCCTGGCCGCGGCTCAGGTGGACAAGGTTGTCCTTGTTGCTGCGGGTGGCCTCGATGGCCTTGATGGGGGCGACCTCGCCGGCGTGGCGGCCGTCGACGATGAAGACCGCCGCGCCCTCCTTGAGCGGGAAGTGGCCGAGGATCTTCTGGCCGGGCAGCTCGAGGCGCAGGACGTCGCCGGTGGCGTAGTCGTCCTTCTTGACCAGGAGGTTGCGGCCGTCGTGCAGGTTGAGCTGCGTCGCGCCGCCCTTGATGGTGGTCTTGCCGGCCACCTGGGCCAGCTTCCAGGCCGCCTGCTTGGCGTCGATGGGGACCAGGCGCAGGCGGGCCTTCTCGTCGACCATGACGCGCCACGCCTGCTTGGTCTTGGGGACCGACACGACGTCCTGGAAGCCGACGGCGAACTTGGCGTCCTTGACGACGCGGCCGTCCACCAGGACGTCGCCGGCGCCGATGACGCGGCGCGCCTCGCGGCCGGTCTCGGTGAGCTTGAGGAAGTCGCGCACCACGGTGGCCAGCGGCAGGGCGCGCTCCACGGGGTGGGCGCCCGGGCGGGGCTTGGTGGTGTAGACGTTGGTCTTGCGGGGGATGACCCAGCTGCGCGGGGCGGCCAGGCGCTTCATGTGCTTGCTCATGCCTTGGCCTCCTTGGGCTCGGTCTTCTTCGCGGCCTTCTTGGGCTTCGCGGCCTTGGGCTGCTTCGGCTTGCCGCCGCCCTTGCCCATCTTCACGGCCTCCTCGGTCTCCTCCAGCTTGGAGCGCCGGCGGTTGTCCTCGAGGTTGAGCTTGGTGATGAGCAGGTTGCTCGGGTCGACGGGGAGGGGGACCTCGGTGCCGTCGGCCTTCTTGTTGGTGACGCCGTCGACGGTGACCTTGCGGTAGCGCGCGTCGATGGTGAGCACCTTGCCGCTGGTGCCCTTGTGGTCGCCGCGCATCAGCTTGACCTCGTCGCCCTTGATGACGGTCATGCTGCGGCGGTTGTACTTCAGGAGGAGCTCCTCGGAGAGGTGGCTCGCCATCTGCTTGCGCGCGACGTGGTGGGGCGCGGTGAGGCGCTGGAGGCGCTGCTTGCGGGGCTGGGTGCTGGAGAATTTCGTCATGGAGGCACCTACACGATGGTGGCCGCGGTGGCGGCGATGCGGGGCCAGCGGGCGGCGGCCTCGCGGGCGACCGGGCCCTTGATCTGCGAGCCCTTGACCTCGCCGTCGTCCTGGTTGATGATGACGCAGGCGTTGTCCTCGAACTGCACGGTGGTGCCGTCGGGGCGCTGGAAGGGGC
>JAIVGU010000035.1 GCA_020201445.1 Halobacteriales archaeon | reverse complement strand
CTGGCTCGGCGAGGGCTTCGTCGACGTCGGCCAGACCAACGCAGGAGAGCCCAACCGCAAGCTCGCGCCGCTGGAGCGCTTCGTCAAGGCGGCGAAGGGCGACCCGCTCGTCACGCCCTGCCCTGCTCCGCACGGCGCCTACACCTGCAACCCGGAGACCTACGCGGAGTCGGCGCGCATCGCCAAGGAACACGGCGTGCCACTGCACACGCATTGCAGCGAGACGCGCACCGAGGTCCACGACGTGCAGGCAAAGACGGGTGTCCGGCCGGTCGCCCGCATCGCGCAGGCCGGGGCCCTCGGCGACCGCACCGTGCTGGCCCACTGCGGCTGGATCACCAAGGGCGAGGTGGGCGACATCGCGCGGGCCGGCTCCTCCGTCGCGCACTGCCCGGTCAGCAACCTCAAGCTCGCCACCGGCGGCGTCGCCCCCGTCGTGGAGCTGCACGAGGCCGGCGTCCGCGTGGGCCTCGGCACCGACGGCGCCGCGAGCAACAACGGCCTCGACCTGTTCGAGACCATGAAGTTCGCCGCGCTGGTGCAGAAGAACCACCGCTGGGACGCCACGGCGCTGCCCGCGAACACGGCGCTCGACATGGCCACCCGCCACGCCGCCGACGCGCTGCACCGCCCCGACCTCGGCCGCCTCGTCCCCGGCGCCACCGCGGACCTGGTGATGGTGGACTTCCGCCGCCCGCACCTCGTGCCCCGTCACGACGCCGTGAGCCACCTCGTCTACTCGGCGTCGGGCCGCGACGTGTCCGCCACCGTCGTCGCCGGGAAGGTGCTGCTGGCGCACGGCCGCCACGAGACGCTGGACCTGCCCAAGGTCCTGGCCGCGGCGCAGGCTGCCGGCGAGGCGCTGGCGAAAGCCGCTCGCTAAGCCCCTCCCAAACACGGATTCCACGGAACCATTTCTTGGCCGCACAGACCATGCGCCCGTGCAATCCGTGGAATCCGTAGTTTGGTCGGTGGTGGTTGGGCGTCAACCAACCAATCTGCAAAGGCCTATCCGGCGCAAGGTCCCTCCAGCGGGCATGGACTCCCGGCTCCTCGCAGTCATCCTTGGCATCACCACGCTGGTCTCCGTGGCCGCCGTGGCGCCCCTCTACTCCCGGCTGTCGCAGGACCGCGACGACGTGGACCACATCACCCTCTACCAGAACGGCCTCGCGGCCATCTCCCTGGTGCGTGCCTTCGCGTCCCCTGGCGGGGAGCAGGTGCTCGCCTTCCAGTTGCCGACGACGGCCATGTTCGAGACGCTGGCGGTGGCCGGCGAGGGGGTGTCCGTGCTGGAGTTGCGCAGCTCCCTCGCCGCGCGTCCGCTGCTGCAGCCCGGCGACGGCCTGGTGGTCCACCTCGACGACAAGACGACGCTGACGGGCACCCTCGTCGCGCGCCAGGACGGCAGCCTGCTGCTGGCGACCGAGGGCGGCACGACGCTGGCGCAGGAGTCGCACGTCACCGCCGTCGAGGTGACGGGGCGCCGCGTCGACCCGCGCACCACCGGCGCCGTGGACGTCACGGTGAAGGTCAGCGCCCCCTCCGGAGCGCACAGCGTCCGCCTCTCCTACCTGGCGGAGGGCTCCGGCTGGGAGCCGCACTACCACCTCGACGCGCAGAGCGGCGCCATGACCTTCTTCGCCAGCCTCACCGGCCTGCAGGACTGGAGCAACGTGACGCTGGACCTCGTCTCCGGCAACCCGAACCGCGTCTACACCTGGAGCCCGACGCGGGTCGCCTACGCGGGCCTCTCGCTCGACTCGGCGGCCGGCGGCAGCGGCACGGGCACCTACTCCCCCGCCGTCGAGGCGTCGCAGCCCCTCGGCGACCTGCACCGCTACCACTACCCCGGCACCGTCAGCTTCGCCCGCGGCGAGGCGGTCCGCCTGCCCGTCGCCACCGGCCACGCCGACATCGTGCGCCACTACTACACCACCACGCTCGGCGCCTACCCCACGGAGTGGCAGGGGCTGGCGGAGACCTACCAGGTCCGCAACGCGCTCACCGAGCCGCTGCCCGCCGGCCGCGTCGACGTCAGCCTCGGCCCGGAATGGATTGGCTCCGACAACCTGCCGGACCTGGGCCGCGGCGAGCAGGCCAACGTCACCGTCGCGCACTCGGGCGAGGTCAAGGCGCGCGTGCAGGTGGGGAGCGACGTGGCCGGCGAGCCGACGCCCAACGACCAGTTCGGCCACCGGACCCGCCTCCACACCACCGGCTACGACGTGCAGGTGCGCAACCTCAAGGGCGCCGCCGTCGACACACGCGTGGCGTTCCAGGCCGACGGCTACCGCACCGTCGTCACGCAACTCGACCCGGCGCCCAGCGAGCAGCACGGTGACCTCAAGGTGTGGGACCGCACGGTCTCCGCCGGCCAGACGCTGACGTTCCGCGTGACGCTGGAGCGGACCGAGGACGCCTGACGGCGAAACGGGTTCGCTGCGCGAACCGCGTTTCGCCGGGGCCGAAGAGTGCGGGGGCCCTCCGGGCCCCCGCGCCCCCTCGGAGGACGGGGTGGCCGCTCGCATCGGCGGGCCTCATCGGCCCGCCGGCTCCTTCCCTTGCGCGCGTCTCGCTGCGCTCGACGCTTGCGCGGGGCCTTCGGCGCGGCCACCCAGGCCGAAGTTGCCTCAAGCTAGAGCACCGCGTTCCCCTCGCGCAACCAGCGTCGGCCTGGGCGGTCGCGCGAGCGCAGCGAGCCCCCAACAAGCGCCGAGCGAAGCGAAGGCGCGCGAAGGGGAAGAGCCCGGCCGCGCGGTGAGCGCGGCCGACGGCGAGCGACCGCCCTCTCCCGGGGGTGCAGGGGGCGGAGCCCCCTGCTTCTGGCTCACGGCGAAACGGGTTCGCCGAGGCGAAGCGAAGGCGAACCCGTTTCGCCGCCGTTAAATCGCGCCGCGCCTCGAACGGCCGCGTGCCCAGCGCGCCCGGCCCCGCCATCATCGCGGCCCGCGGCGTGTCCAAGGTCTACGAGTCGGGCCGCCTGCGGGTGGAGGCGCTGCGCGGCGTCGACCTCGACGTGCGCCAGGGCGAGATGGTGGCCATCATGGGCCCGAGCGGCTGCGGCAAGACGACGCTGCTCAACTGCCTCTCCGGCCTCGACGACGTCTCCCACGGCCAGGTGCTGCTGGAGGGCCGCGACCTGGCGCAGATGGACGACGGCGAGCGCACCCGCGTCCGCAGCCGCCGCATGGGCTTCGTCTTCCAGTCCTTCAACCTCCTCCCGGTCCTGACGGCGCAGGAGAACGTCGAGCTGCCGCTGCTCGTGTCGGGCCACGGCGCCAAGGAGGCCGCCGCCCTGGCCCGCGCCGCGCTGCGGCAAGTCGGCCTCGAGGGCTTCCTCGACCACAAGCCGCGCGAGCTGTCGGGCGGCCAGCAGCAGCGCGTCACCATCGCGCGCAGCCTCGTCAACGAGCCCGCCATCGTGTGGGCCGACGAGCCGACCGGCAACCTCGACACCCAGCACGGCCAGGAGGTGCTGGACCTGCTGCACCGGCTCAACGTGGAGCACGGCCAGACCTACGTCATCGTCAGCCACGACCCCGCCATCGCGCACAGCTGCCACCGCGTCGTGCAGATGGAGTCGGGCGCCATCCAGCGCATCGAGGCGGGCGAGGGGCGCAGCCTGAGCCTGGCGCGCTACCGGCGGGTGTAGCGTGGACGCCTGGACGCTGCTGTTCTTCGCCGCCGCCCTGCTCGCCGCCGCCGCGGTGCTGGCGGAGTCGCTGCGTCGCCCCATCCTGCGCCGCATGGCCCTCCGGAATGCGTGGCGCCGCCCCAAGCAGACGGCCACCGTCATCGCCGGCCTCATGGTCGGCACCGCCATCATCAGCAGCGCACTGGTGGCGGGCGACTCGGCGGCGGGGGCCATCCGCGGCTACGTCTACCAGAGCCTCGGCGCGGTGGACGAGTCGGTCGCCATCCCCGGCTACCCCTACTTCCCGCAGGCGGTCTACGACAGGTTCCTCGCCGACCCCGGCATCCAGCGCGGCTTCGACGGCGTGGCGGCGCACGTGGTGTGGCAGGGGGCGCTGGAGGACCAGCGGACCGGGGCGTTCGAGCCCAACGTCGCCGTCGTCGGCTACGACCCGGAGCGCGACGCGGGCTTCGGTGACTACCACCTGCTGGGCGGGGGCAGCTCGGACGGCCGCGCTCTTCAGGACGGGCAGGCCATTGCCACGAAGCACCTCGCGGAGCAGCTCGGCCTCCAGGCAGGCGACGCGGTGCGGCTGTCGTTCGTCAAGCCCATCGACCCGCTGCTGCCGCGCATCGTCTTCACCAACGGCACGCTGACCGGCGCGGACCCCAGCCTCGTCGTGCCCGGCGCCCCCGGCGTCCCTCCGGTCCCGGTGCCCGCCGTGCCGGGCGCGCCGCCGCTGGAGCAGCTCCACACCATCCCCGTCGAGAAGTCCGCCACGCGCCTCACCGTGGTGCTGGCGTGGGACGCTGCGCTTGCCCCCGTGCTGCCGCCGACCATCGTCCTCGCCGCGCACCTCACGGCCCCTGACGGCGGCACCTACGACGCCGTGGGCCGCCCCTCCGGCGCAGACCCGGTTCCGCTGCTGCTCAACGTCACCACGGCGCCCGACCGCACCCTGCCCGTCGGCAACTGGACGCTGCGGGTGTCGGCGAGCGCGGGCGCGAACCTGCGCTACGTCGGCGCCGGCATCGTGCTCTACCCCGTCTACGACCTGGCGCTGCTGCAGGAGCGCGCGCAGGCATTGCAAGGCCAGGTGGCGCGCTTCAAGGACCGCCTCGGCGGCCTCTCCGACTTCGCCGCGCGCGAGACCGCCGACCTCCAGGTGGTGCAGGTCACCGACGGCGGCCGCGGCGACCTCTTCGACTTCCGCGACGCCCTGTTCCTCCGCCTTGGGCAGGCGCAGCAGCTCTTCGGCCGCGCGGGGCAGGTCAACCTCGTCAAGTTCAGCAATCCCGGCCCCGTGCACGGCGGCGAGGCGGGCACCGACGCCGCGATGCCGCTGCTCAACGCGACGCTGGCGCGCGTCAAGGGCGAGTACCCGGACATCGCCTCGGTGCAGAACCTGGAGGCGACCCCGACCAAGCAGGAGTTCCTCGACGTTGCGGACGCCAAGGGCCAGACGCTCACGGGGCTGCTGGTGTTCGCCGGCAGCCTGAGCATCATCACCGGCCTGCTGCTCATCCTCAACATCTTCACGATGCTGGCGGAGGAGCGCCGCAGCGAGCTGGGCATGAGCCGCGCCGTGGGCATGACGCGCGGCGACCTGGTGCGGCTGTTCCTGTTCGAGGGCTCGCTCTACGCCGTGGTGGCGGCCCTGCTGGGGGCTTTGCTCGGCCTCGCCCTCGCCTACCTGATGATTGGCGTGATGAACACCATCATCGCGCACCTCGCCACCGACCTGAGCTTCCCGCCCATCGAGTACAGCCCCAGCCTCGCTGCCGTGCTGCTCGCCTTCTCCGCCGGCTCGTTGCTGACCTTCGGCACCATCCTCGCCGCGAGCCGCCGCGCCAGCCGCCTCAACGTCGTGCGCGCCATCCGCCGCATCGAGGAGCCCGAGGCGCGCGGCAACCTGCGCACCGCCCTCCTGGGCGCGGTGCCTCTGGCGGGTGTCGGCCTCGCCCTGACCATCCTCGGGGTCTTGCCGCGGCGGTTCCTCTTCGACCTCGCCGCCGACTACCGCTTCACCCTCGTCGTCGTGGGCCCGCTGCTCGTCGCGCTCGGCCTCGGCGTGGCGCTGCGCCCCGTCCTGCCGCGCCGCCGCCTCTACCCGTGGCTCGCGGCGCTGCTGGCGCTCTACTACGCGGTGACCTACTTCACCATCACCAGCTACGACAACCGGCAGGAGGCCAACGTCCTCGGCCCCGTCCGCGGCGTCCTGCTGACGCTGTGCGCCGTCGTGCTGGTGGTCCACTTCGAGCGCGGCATCCGCCTGCTGGGCCGCCTGCTCGCCCGCGTCCCCCGGCTGCGGCCGCTCGCCATCCCCGCCGTGAGCTACCCGCTGCACCGCAAGTTCCGCACCGGCATGACGCTCGCGATGTTCTCGGTCGTGCTGCTCTCGATTGGCTTCTTCAGCATCTTCGGCGCCCTGTTTGCGACCGACCCGACGCGGCAGACCGGCGGCTTCGACATCGAGGCGCGCACCACGCTGACCGTGCCGAACCTGGGCCCCTACGACCAGGGCACGCTGCCGCCGGGCCTCATCGCGGCGCGGCTGGAGCTGCCCGAGTTCCGCACCGAGGACCGCAATTTCCTCACGGTGTCGGGCGAGCAGACGGGGACGTTCCGCGACTACCGCCACGTCGTCTACGGCTACGACGCGGAGTTCGCGCGGGCGCAGCGCTTCCGCCTCCTGGAGCGCATCCCCGAGTACGCCACCGACGAGGCCGCGTACGAGGGCGTCCTGTCCCACCCCGCCCAGGTCATCGTGAGCTACCTCTACAGCACCAACGCCGAGGGGCAGGCGCTCGTCCACAAGGCCGGCGAGACGCTCCAGATGCACTTCGGCAACGAGACGC
>JAIVGU010000352.1 GCA_020201445.1 Halobacteriales archaeon | reverse complement strand
GCCGGGAGGCATCGGGCTGACCTGGGTCGGCCACGCCACCTACCTGGTGCGCCTCGGCGGCCTCAACATCCTCACGGACCCGGTCTACTCCGACCGGCTGCCCGGCCGCATCCAGCGCCTCGTCCCGCCGGGGCTCGCGTTCGAGGAGCTGCCGCCCATCGACGCCGTCGTCGTGAGCCACAACCACTACGACCACCTCGACGCGAAGACGGTGAAGCGGCTCGGCCCCCAGGTCCACTTCTTCGTCCCCGCCAAGCTCGCGCCCTGGTTCCGCAAGCGCGGCCTGGCCAACGTCACGGAGATGGACTGGTGGCAGTCGACCGGCTTCAAGGGCGTCCGCTTCACCCTCGTCCCGTCGCACCACTGGAGCCGGCGCGGCCTGCGCGACACCAACAAGACCCTGTGGGGCGGTTGGGTGCTGGAGGCGGGCGGCCGCAAGGTCCACTTCGCCGGCGACACCGCCTACGGCACCCGCTTCCGGGAGGTCGGGCAGCGCGTCCAGGGCGTCGACGTCACCCTCATGCCCATCGGGGCCTACGCGCCGCGCTGGTTCATGCAGCACGTCCACCTCGACCCCGGCGAGGCGGTGCAGGCGGCGCAGGACCTCGGCGCGCGGCGGCTGGCCACGATGCACTGGGGCACCTTCGTCCTCACCCAAGAGCCCCTGCTGGAGCCGCTGGAGAAGGTGCGGGCGGCGTGGGAGAAGGCGGGGCTGCGGCGCGAGGACCTGCTGGACCTGGCCATCGGCGAGAGCCGCGTCCTCTGACCGGCGCCGGCGGACCGCGGAGGCCACGGAACCCGCGGAACCCGCGGAACTTCTTCCGTGACTTCCGCGCCCTCCGCGGTTCGGTGGGTGCATTTCGGCCGGCCAACCGCGAAACGACGCGAAGCCCGGAAAATTTCCCTAAAGTTTCGCGAGCTTTGCGGTCGACGCGGCGTGGTTGGAGCCCAGCCAAAGGTCCGCTGCAATCGCCGCCGGCTCACTGGGATTCCAGGAACCTAGCAGCCGCCGCCCTGCACGACGAAGCAGGCGAAGTCGTAGGTGACCGAGCCGACGCTCAGGGCGAAGACGCAGGTCAGGTAAACCAGGGTGGCGACGAAGCCGACGGCGCCGGGGCCGCCGCCGTTGGCGCACGCGAACTGGTCGAACGGGTTCTGGGGCAGCGGGCCCTGCGCCGCCGCGGTCGGGGCGAAGGCGATGGCGGCCATCAGGCCGGCGAGGGCGATGGGAAGGACGCGCACGCTCGCAGCCTCCTAGCAGCCGCCGCCCTGGGCGGTGGTGCAGGCGAAGTCGTAGGTGTAGTAGCCGACGCTGAGGGCGTAGCCGCAGGTGAGCAGCCACAGGGTGCCGACGAAGCCGATGAGGCCACCGCCGCCGGGGCCCCAGATGCAGGCGACGTTGTTGAACGGGTTGGGGGGCAGGGGCCCCTGCGCGGCGGCGCTGGGCGCGACCGCGACGGCAAGCATCAGGAGGGAGAGGGCGATGGCAAGGGTGCGCATGGGGTTCACTCGGGACAACGTCCCAGCGCGGAATCGGCTTGAGCCTCTAGCGTTTTGTGGACAAAGTGGGCCCACCAACGGCGATTTTGGAGAAACCGGGAACCGGCCATCTCCCTCCTGGACCGCGAAGGGCGCGCAGCCCAGGAAGCCCCCCTTTTCCCCTGGTTCGCGCCGTTCGCGGCCGAGTCGCCAGGAAGGCGTTGCCCGTTTATTCCTCACTACCTACGAGGGAACCACGAATTTCACGAATTTCACGAAACCAAAGGGGTCGTTTTTCGTGCAATTCGTGAAATTCGTGGTTCCCC
>JAIVGU010000218.1 GCA_020201445.1 Halobacteriales archaeon | reverse complement strand
CCCAGGGCCTTGGGGTCCCTGGATCGTAGGAAGATGCCTCCGACTCCCTGCACGTGCATGTGGAGGCCAACCGGCGCGGGCTATTTCACGGCATGGCACCCTTGCTGCCACTGGCGCGTTCCACGGCCGCCAGAGCCTTCTGGATTGCACCCTCGCCACTCTACCCACCTGCCCACCCTCTTGCTCAAATACCCCCCCTTCGTCGCCCGCCAGGCAGCCATCCCTGGGGAACCGGGGCTTGGCGGCGAATGTCGAGGAGTCACTACACATGGCAACCGGGATCGACCGCAAATCGAACCCTGTGCTCGTGGAGCTCATCGGCGCCCTCAAGAACGCTGGGCGCACGAACGAGGCTCCCCTGTGGCGAGACATCGCTTCCCGTCTGGAGAAGCCGTCGCGCAACTGGGCACAGGTCAACGTCAGCAAGCTGGACGACACCGTGGGCGACGGCGAGAACGCCGTCATCCCCGGGAAACTGCTCGGCGACGGCGAGGTCAGCAAGGCCTACACCGTCGTCGCCGTCAGCGCGAGCGCCTCCGCCAAGGCCAAGATCGCGGCCAAGGGCGGCAAGGTCCTGACCTTCCAGGAGGCCATCAAGGTCTTCCCCAAGGGCCAGAACTGCAGGATTGTCGGGTGAGCCTCATGTCCGGAGCGAAACACCCCGAATCTGGCCCCGTCTTCCCCGCCCCCAAGGGCGCCCTGGTCGTCATCGACGCCACCGGGCTCGTCCTCGGCCGCATGGCGACCCACGTCGCCAAGCGCGCCATCCTGGGCGACGAGGTCCACATCGTCAACGCCGAGAAGGCCATCATCGTCGGCTCGTCCCGCAAGGCCATCCAGGAGCACTACCTCCAGAAGCGCCACGTCGGCACGATGCGCAAGGGCCCGTTCTTCCCGCGCGAGCCCCACCTCATCGTCAAGCGCACCTGCCGCGGCATGATCAACTACCAGAGCAGCGCCGGCCGCGCCGCCTACAAGCGCATCAAGGCGCACATCGGCGTGCCCAAGGAGCTGGCCGGCCAGAAGGCCGAGTCGCTCCCCGCCGCGCAGCGCGACGCGCACAGCTATCTCACCATCTCCGAGCTGGCCAACTGGCTCGGCAGCCCCCGCGAGGTCGCATAACATGGCCAAGAAAGTCGTCAACACCAGCGGCAAGCGCAAGACCGCCGTGGCCCGCGCCGCCGCGGTGAAGGGCACGGGCAAGGTCCGCGTCAACCACGTCCCCATCGAGATCGTCGAGCCCAAGCTCGCTCGCCTCAAGATGGAGGAGCCCCTCCTGGTGGCCGGCAAGAAGGCCGAGAAGCTCGACATCACCGTGTCGGTGGCGGGCGGCGGCGTGTACGGCCAGGCGGACGCGGTCCGCACGGCCATCGCGCGCGCCATCCTCGACTACACCGAGGACGCCGAGCTGAAGGAGCAGTACCTCGCCTACGACCGCACCCTGCTGGTCAACGACACCCGCGTCAAGGAGAGCAAGAAGCCCCTTGGCCGCGGTGCCCGCAAGAAGCGCCAGAAGTCGTACAGGTGATCTCGTGATCATCCCGGTGCGCTGCTTCACCTGCGGCAAGGTCGTCGGCTCCGCCTACGACGAGTACAGGGCCGGCCTCGCGAAGGGCAAGAAGTCGAAGGACGCCCTCGACGCCACCGGCCTGACGCGCTTCTGCTGCCGGCGCATGATCATCTCCCACGTGGACCTGATCAAGGACGCGGCTCCATACGAATAGGCGAGCACAGCGAGCCGTTCGCAGGAACCGCGTCTTTGTGCGGGCCCGTCAGGGCCAGCACAGGGACGCGGCTCCGTACGAATAGGCGCTCGCCTCCCTCTTCCTTTCCTTCTTCTTTTCTGGTCCTGCCTTGGCCTGAGCGGGCACGCGTTGGGCGACCTGCGGTCCAGACCCGCCGGCTTTCGCTTTCGGAGTGGTTCGGTGGTCTCGGCGGATGAAGGCGTCAGAGAGCGTCCAGCACGGACTGCACCGTCTCCCTGACCTCGCCCACCACCATGTAGGCCGCCCGTTTCCCGATGGGGTCGCCGGGGTCGCAGCCGATGGCGCAGACGAGGGGGCTCCCGCCGAGGCCCTCCAGCAGGTCGAGGGCGCCGCGCACGCCGACGGTGACCAGGAGGCGGGGGGCGATGCGGTGGTCGTGGACGCCGACGACGTTGCCCTCGTCCTTGGCGAGGCCGCGCTCGACGATGCCCGTGGTGATGCCGAAGGCGGCGTCGAGCCGCTTGGCGAGCTGGCGGGCGAGCTCCAGCTCCTCGGCGTCGCGGATGCGGGCGCCGGCGACGACGACGCGCTCCGCGGTCTCGAGGGTCGGGGGCGGCGGGGCCTGCAGGCCGAGGACCTCGATGGCGGCGAGGCGGCCGGCCTCGGCCTTGAGGTCGTGCACCTTGACGCTGGCGTAGGGGTCCTCCAGGGGGGCGCGGAAGAGGCCGCGCTGCACGGAGATGAACTGCGGGTACGCCTGCATCGCGGTGACGGCCTGGAAGCGGTGGAGGTGGCCGGACTCGTGCGTGACCACCGCCTTGCGCTGCGCGGTGTCGAGGTCGATGCGGTTGGCGCCGGTGACGAAGCCGACGCCGAGGCGGTTGGCGGCGTAGGCGGTGACGGCGTCGCCGCTGCGGCTCTGGAACACCAGCACCAGCTCGGGGCGGCGCTTGCGGACGACCTGCTCCAGCAGCTTGGCGGTGTGGTCGATGGGGGCGTAGTCGGGGGCCTTGACGCGGTAGACGGTGTCGATGGGGTAGCGCTTGAGCGCCTCGGTGGCGGCGTCGAGGCTCTCGCCGATGAGCAGCACCTCGACGCGGCAGCCCAGCTCGTCCGCCATGTAGCGGGCGCGGCCCACCAGGGCGAGCGTCTCGGGGTAGACGCCGGTGGGCATGGCGCGGCCGAGGACGAGGATGTTGCGCCAGTCGCTGCCCTTCACGTCCTCCAGGTGCGCCGCGGGGGCGGCCTCGTTGGGCGCGAAGGTGTCGTAGACGGTGGCGAAGCCGAGGTCGGCTGCGTCGTCGGCCATTCAGGCACCTCCGACCGAGGGAACCACGAATTGCACGAATGACACGAAACCCGCCTTCGTGCAATTCGTGAAATTCGTGGTTTCGACGGGAGGCATATCAAGCGCCTCCGTTGCGCCGATCGGGGATGAGCGCACGCGACCGCATGCGGCGCACGAGCGTGGCGCCGTCCACCTGCTCCAGCGTCTTGCTCTCCGACTGGATGGCCTCGATGCGGACCCGCTTGGTGAGCGCCTGCTGGATGGCGAACTGGTCGGCCTGCACGCGCAGGATGCCGCGCACGCGGTAGGCGTCGTGGATGCCCCACGCCGTCGGGTGGCTGGGCTTGAGGTCGCCGGCCAGGACGACGCAGGGGCGCGGGATGTGGAGCTGGTAGTCGCCGAACAGGGACTGGTAGGCGATGCGGAAGCCGCTGCCCTCGGGGCGGAGGACGTTGACGCCGACGACGCAGGGCAGCTCCAGGTGGCCTGCCACGGCGGCGAGGGCGCCCGTGAAGCCGGAGAACTCGCTGCTGGCGGGGCCGACGACGGCGTCGTAGGGGCCGGTCTGGCGGTAGACGTCGGCGATGGTGGCGGCGCGGGTGGAGGCGTCGGCGCCGTCGTGCAGCGCCCCCTCGATGAGGATGCCCTGGTCGAGCCCGTGCGCCACCGCCTCGCGCAGCACCTCCTCGCCGCCGCCGATGTCGACGTGGACGGCCACCAGGTCGGCGCCGAAGGGCTGGAGCTGGCGGGCGAGCGCGATGGCCTCCAGCGACTCCGGCGAGAGGACGCGGTCGAGCCCCTCGGTGTCGAGGGTGCCGGTGCTGCGGCGGAGGCGGAGCTTGCCGTGGAAGGCGCCCGTGACGGGGACGAGGACGCGGAGCTTGACCGGGGGTGGGCCTGGCATCTACGCACCCCCCAACTGAACCACGAATTTCACGAATTGCACGAACCGACCGTGGTGGTTTCGTGAAATTCGTGAAATTCGTGGTTCCAACGGAATCATTGCGCGCCCTCCGCAAGAAGCTCGCGGGCAATGATCATGCGCTGGATCTCGTTCGTCCCCTCGTAGATCTCCGTGATGACCTGGTCACGGAAGGCGCGGTCGATGCGGTAGCGCATCTTCAGGCCGTCCCCGCCGAAGATCTGGATGGCCCTCTCGCCGGCGCGGCCCGCCATCTCGGAGCAGTGGATCTTGACGGCGGCGGCGGCGCGGCTGACCTTCTCGCGCAGCGCCCGCGGCACCGCGTCGCCGTGCGCGATGCGCTCGTAGTACTCGTTCGTCAGGGCCGCGGCGTGGTAGACGGCGTACTCGGCGAGGTGGATGTCGGTCGCCATGTCGGCGAGCATCCACTGGATGGACTGGTTCTTGCCCAGGCTGCGCCCGAAGCGCTCGCGGTGGTTGGCGCGCGCCACGCAGTCGTCCAGCAGCCGCTTGGTGGCGCCCAGGCAGGCGGCGCCGAGGCCGACGCGCCCTCCGTCGAGCGCCGTGAGCGCGACGATGAAGCCCTCGCCCACGTTGCCGAGGATGTTCTCCGCCGGCACGCGGCAGTTGTCGAAGACGAGTTCCGCCGTGTTGCTCTGCCGGATGCCCAGCTTGTCCTCGATGGTGCCGACGCTGAAGCCGGGCGTGCCCTTCTCGACGATGAACGCGGTGACGCCGCCGTGCGCGCCGAGCGTCGGGTCGGTGACGGCGAAGACGACGAGGGTGTCGGCGAAGTTGCCGTTGCTGCACCAGATCTTCGTGCCCGAGACGAGGTAGTCGCCGCCGTCCTTCTTCGCCACGGTCTTGATGCTCGCGGCGTCCGAGCCCGCGGTCGGCTCCGTCAGGGCGAAGGCGGCGATGTGGCGGCCCTCGGCGATGGGGCGGACGTAGCGCTCGCGCTGCTCGTCGTCGCCGAAGAGGTAGATGGGCATGAGCCCGATGCCGGTGTGCGCGCCGAAGATGGTGCAGAGGCTGGAGTCCACGGCGGCCAGCTCCTCCATCAGCAGGCAGTAGCCGGGCTCCCCCATGCCGGCGCCCCCCAGCTCGCGCGGGATGGGCAGCCCGAAGTAGCCCTGCTCCTGCATCTTGCGCACCAGGTGCAGCGGCGCCTCCCCGCCGTGGCCCGACCAGTCGTCGGCGGGCAGGTGGGGCTCGATCTCCGTGCGCATGAAGGCGCGGGCGCTGCGGCGGAGAAGGCGTTGCTCGGGGGTGAACGCGAACTCGAAGGCCACCTACGCCACCCCCCAAACCGCGGATGGCGCGGATGCTGACAGGTTCCGCGGAATCCGCGCAATCCGCGGTTTGGTGGGCGCAGGCATCACTTCGCCTTGAACTCGGGGCTGCGCTTCTCGATGAACGCCGTGACGCCCTCGACCAGGTCCTCGGTGCCGGCGAGGCGGCCGGCGGCCTCGGCCTCGACGGCGAGCGCCTGGTCGCGGCTGGCGGCGCGCAGGGTCTGGTTGACGGCGGCCTTGGCCTCGTAGACCGCGAGCGGCGCGGCCTTGTGGATGATCATGCGCGCGATGTCGATGGCGGCGCGCACCTCCTCGCCGTCGGGGACGATCTTGTTGACGAGGCCGATGCGCTGCGCCTCCTGGGCGTTGATCATCTGGCCCGTGTAGATCAGCTCCTTCGCCTTGGCGGGGCCGACGAGGCGGGGCAGGCGGGTGCTGCCGCCCCACGCCGGGATGAGGCCGATCCAGACCTCGGGCTGGCCGTAGCGGGCGCGGTCGCTGCTGATGCGGATGTCGGCGGCCATCGCCAGCTCGCAGCCGCCGCCGAGGGCGAGGTTGTTGACCGCGGCGATGACCGGCTTGCGGCAGTCCTCGATGGCGTTCATGGCGGCGTGGCCGAGGTCGACGATGGTCTTGGAGGACTTCGGGTCGATGCCGGCGAACTCCTTGAGGTCGGCGCCGGCGCAGAAGGCGTGGTTGCCGGCGCCCGTGAGGACGATGGCGCGCACCTCGTCATTGGCGGACAGCGCGTCGAACTCCGCCTTGATCTCCTTGAGGACGGCGGGGTTCAGCGCGTTCACCGGGGGGTGGTCCAGCGTGACGATGGCGGTCTTGTTGTCGATCTTCACCTTGACGAATTCGGCCATGGGGTTCACTCCGGTTGGTTCGTGTAGTCGTAGAAGCCGCGGCCCGACTTGCGGCCGAGCCGCCCGGCGGCGACGAGCTGCTGGATGATTTGGACGGGGCGCTGCGGGACGACGCCGCCCTGCTGCTCGCGGATGGATTTGCCCGCGTGGAGCAGGACGTCGAGGCCGATGAGGTCAGCGAGCGCGAGGGGTCCCATCGGCATCCCGGCGCCGGCCTGCATGGCGAGGTCGATGTCCTTGGGCTTGGCGACCCCCTCCTCGTAGCAGGCGAACGCCTCCTGCAGCATCGGCGCGAGGATGCGGTTGACAAGGAAGCCGGGGCCCTCCTTGACCTGGACGGGCAGCAGCGGGTAGCGGTGGTTGCGCATCGGCGCGAAGAAGTTCACGACGTCCTCCAGGATGTCGGCGCGGGTCTCCAGGCCGGGGA
>JAIVGU010000217.1 GCA_020201445.1 Halobacteriales archaeon | reverse complement strand
GGATCCTCGCCCTTCAGCAGGGCGCGGGCGAAGAAGCGCGCGACCTCCTGCATCTCGCCCCTGCCCATGCCGACGCGGGTGAGTTCTTGCACGCCCAGGCGCAGGCCCGACGGCGTGAGCGGCTTGGTGTCGCCGGGGAGCATGTTCATGTTGCTGATGATGCCGGCGTCCTCCAGCGTCTTCGCCGCCGTGGCGCCCGCGCCGGAGTCGGTGGCGCCGTGCCGGGTGACGACTTGGTGGCTGCGGGTGTAGCCGCGCGACTCCGCCAGAACGTCGAACCCTTCTGCCGCGAGCGCTGCGCCCAGGGCCTGCGCGTTGGCGACGGTGTCCTTGGCGTACTGCGCGCCGAACGCCTGGAACTCCGCGAGCGCCACGACCTTGCCGGCGACGTGGTGCAGGTGGTAGCTCGACACGACGCCGGGGAACACGCCGGAGTGGAGGCGGCGCTGGAACTTCTCGTCCCTGGAGTCGGAGAGCACGAAGCCGCCCTGGGGGCCGGGGAAGGTCTTGTGGCTGCTGCCGGTCAGGACGTCGGCGCCCTCCCGCAGCGGGTCCTGGAACTGGCCGCCCGCGATGAGGCCGAGGACGTGCGCGCCATCGTACATGACCACCGCGCCGACCTCCTTCGCCACCGCGGCGAGCTCACCCAGGGGGGTGGGGAACAGGAACATCGACTGGCCGAACAGGCAGAGCTTCGGCTTGCGCTCGCGGATGAGCTTGACGCTCGCGTCCACGTCGGGCTCCATGCGCTCCGCGTCCCACGGGTAGGTGTGCAGCTCCAGGCCGCGCATCCCCACAGCGCCCATCGGGGCGTGGCTGATGTGGCCGCCGTCCGCCGTCGACACCGCCGTGATGGGGTCGCCCGGCTTGGTGAGCGCCTTGAGGACCGCGAGGTTGGAGTTCGTGCCCGACGTCGACTGGAGGTTGGCGAACGCGCAGCGGAACACCTGCCGCGCCAGCTCCATGCCGAGCGCCTCCACGGTGTCGAAGTCGCCACAGCCCTGGTAGTAGCGCTTCCCGGGAAGCCCCTCGGCGTAGCGGCCGTGGAAGTCGGTGACCAGCATCTCCGCCACCCGGGGCGACACGATGTTCTCGGACGCGATCATCGGCAGCCCGTCGCGGAACAGCCGCGTGCTGCGCTTGGCGGCCTCGCGCACCGTGTCGGCGGCCTGGCGGGGGTCCATGCGGCGCGGCAGGTGGAGGGCCTTCATCAAGGCTGGGAAGCTCCCGCACCTTCTCGGAGTCCTCAGGTTTCCCGGAAATCGGGCGTCCGGGGAACCCTGGGCCATCCCGGAGACCGGCGGGGACGGGGATGCTGGGGCAGGTTCATCGCCCCGCGCACGCTGCCCGGTCGTGGACGCACCGACGGGGGGCGCCGCCCCGCCTGCGGAGGGCCTCGACCGGCCCCGGGTGGCCCGGATGCTCAAAGCGCTCGCGAGCCCGGTCCGCCTCGCGCTCCTGCAGGCCCTGACGGCGCCGCGCACGCTGGCCGAGATCCGCGTCGCCCCCGGCCGCCGCGACCGCGGCAGCGCCGGCCGGCCGATGAGCAGCGTGGCGGTGCGCGAACACCTCGGCTACCTGCTCGACATCGGCGCCGTGCAGGCCGTGCCGATGACCCGCGACGGCCAACGTCGCACCCACTATCTCGTCAACCACCGGCAGCTCTTCGCGCTGACCGAGGAGCTGCGGCAGCTGGCCCGCATCCGGCCCGACGCCGACCTGCTGCTCGACGGCACGCAGCCCGGCCCCAGCCTCGCGCCCCGGCAGTCGGGGCCCGCGCTCACCCTGGTCAACGGCGCCCGGGAAGGGCAGGTGTTCCTGCTTGCCGCGTTGCCCGCGGGGCCGGGCTGGGTGATCGGGAGGCGGCCGGGGGCGGCCATCCTGCTCGACTATGACCCCTACGTCTCGCTCGAGAATGCGCGGGTGCTGCGCCACGCCGATGGCTTCGCCGTCGCGGACCTGCCGGGCTCGCGCAACGGCACCGCGCTCAACTGGGCGCTGCTGCCGAAGGGCCAGGTGTCCCCGCTGGCGACCGGCGACGTGGTGGGCGTGGGCCGCTCGACGCTGGTGTTCCGCGCCGCGTAGCCGCGAGCGCCGCCGCGAACGCCTGCGCCGAGGCGAAGCGCCGCGCCGGGTCCGGCTCCAGGCCGCGCGCCACCGCCTCGCGCAGGGGGCGCGGGACGCCGGGGAGCGGCGCGGCGGGCCCGCGCGCGATGGCGTTGCGGGCCTCCAGGTCGGTGAGCTCCTGCGGCACCGGGTGGCCGCCCAGCGCCTCGGCCAGCACCACGGCGAGGGCGTAGAGGTCGGCGCGGGCGTCGGCGGGGCCGCCACGCACCTGCTCGGGCGCCATGTAGCGCAGGGTGCCGGCGGGAGCCTCCAGGGTGGGGTCGCCCAGCGGCGCGGCGGGGATGGGGCGGACGATGCCGAAGTCCGCCAGCTTCGCGCGGCCCTCGCCATCCAGCAGGATGTTGGCGGGCTTGACGTCGCCGTGCACCCACCCCGCCGCGTGCAGCGCCTGCAGGGCCTCCAGCACGTCGAGCGCGATGGCCGTGGCGCGCTCCGGCGGCAGGGGGCCGTCGGCGAGGAGGCCCTGCAGGGAGCCGCCCGCCATCGCCTCCAGCACCAGGACGGGCTCGTCGCCGAGGAACTCGGTGGCAAGCAGCTGCACGACGCGGGGATGCCGCAGGCGGCCCATCGCCTCCCCCTCGCGCAGCAGGGCGCGGCGGCGCAGCGGGTCGAGCTTGCGGGTGCGCTTGAGGACGACGGGGCGGTCCAGGAGGGCGTCGCGGGCCCAGTACGCCTCGCCGCTGGTGCCCTCGCCCAGCAGGCGCTCGATGCGGTAGCGGCCGAGCGCGGTGGTGCCGGTGGTCCACGCGGCCTGCGGGGCGGCGGCGACGGCGGCCAGCATCTCCTGGTGCTGCTGCGGGCCCAGGCCGTGCCATTCGCGCAGCCGCTCCAGCGCCTCCAGCTCGTGCGGGGCGGGGGGGCCGTTGCGGAACGTCTCGCCGAGGGCGGCCCGGTAGGACTGGAGGCCGGCGCCCGCGGCGGCCGGGGCGAGCAGCCAGGGCGACGCGACGGCGAGGACGGCGGTGGCGACCACGGCGGCGGTGGCCAGGAAGGTGGCAAAGTAGGCGAGGCCCGGGAAGGGGCCGGCGACGGCGGGCGAGATGATGGCGGAGGCGGCGGCGAAGGCGAGCAGCCACAGGAGGGCGAGGCCGGGGCGGCCGGAGCGCCACTGGATGCCGAGGAACTGGTGGCGGGTCATCGCGAGCCAGAGGAGCGTGGGGCGCACGACGTAGAGGTCGAGGTGGCTCCAGGCGTTGACAAGGTAACTGCGCGTGGAGGGGTAGAACGGCAGCCCTGCGGACGCCACCACCCATCCAGCCCGCCTCCGGAAAAATGGTTTGCCGTCGCAGTGTGCGGAGACGGGCAAGGAAAAAACCTCCGCAGCCCTATCCTCGGGAGGCGGATGGTCCACCTGCAGCCAAGCCTGCACGTGACCCCCATGACCAAGACCCTGCATGCGACCCCCCTCGTCCTCCTGGCCGGCCTCCTGTTCGCCGCGCTCGCCCCGACCGCCACCGCCGCGCCCTGCGTCGGCACAACCTGCGTCGCCCTCAAGCCCGACGGCGCCTGCATCACCCAGGGCCCCTCCGGCTCGGACACCTGGATCTGCGCCGGCGCCCAGGGCGTCTGCCGCTTCTTCTGGAGCAATGGCGACTACAACGGCGCCGACTGCGTCGTCTTCATCTCGGGCGGCCGCGCCTGCGTCCTCATCCGCGACGACGGCAACGGCAACCAGGACTCCCTGGCCTGCATCTGAGGCGCACGCCCCGCTCTTTCCCCTCTCCTTCCCTTTCTCTCCTGCCTCGGTTTTTTTTTGGCGCCTCAAACGAACGCGGGCAGGCTCGTCCACCGAAGGCCGCCGGGGTCGAGGCCGCCCGCCGCGTGGCTGCGGGGGAGGCGGAGGCCGTGCAGCTCCGGCTCGGCGAGGCCGGCGACTGAGAGGCCGAAGGCGTTGAGGAGGCGCTGGCCCGTCGCGGCGGCGAAGTTGTGGATGCGGACGCCGACGAGGCGGACGGGGCGGCCGTCGAGCAGCGGCGCGAGGAGGGCGCGCACGGCGGCGAGGGCCTGGGCGGCGTGCTCGGGCTCGCCGGCATCGAGGGGCGCCGGGGCGCTGTGGGAGCGGGTCAGCGTGGTGAAGTCGTCGTAGCGCAGCTTGACGGTGACGGTGGTGAAGGGGCGGCCGTCGCGCTCCACCTGGTCCTCCAGGATCTCCTCCAGCAGCCCGGCCGCGACGGCGAGCACCTTGGCAGGGTCGGGCTGGTCGCGGGGGAAGGTGGTTTCGTTGCCGCGGCTCTTGCGCTCCCACTCCTCGGCGCTCACCTGGCGCGGGTCGTCGCCGCGGGCGATGCGGTGCAGCCACGCGCCCTGGCTGCCGAGGCGGGACTCCAGGACGGAGAGCGGGGTGCCGGCGAGGTGGCCGATGGTGGGGAGGCCCATCTCGCGCAGCAGGGCGGCGGTCTTGGGGCCGCAGCCGTTGAGCTTCCCGACGCCGAGGGGCGCGAGGAACGCCGCGACCTCGCCGGGGCGGACGAGGGTGGTGCCGTGCGGCTTGCGGAAGTCGCTGGCGATCTTGGCGACGGACTTGCAGGGCGCGACGCCGACGGAGCAGGAGAGCCCGGTGGCGCGGCGGACGGCGGCCTGGAGGCTGCCGGCCACGCTGCGGGCGAGGCCCCAGTCGACGGCGCCCGTGGCGTCCAGGCAGCGGGAGGTGATGTCCAGGTAGGCCTCATCCAACCCGACCACCTGCAGCAGCGGGCGGCCCTGCGCGTCGCGGCCGGCGTAGCCCTCCAGGACCTCCATGACCCTGCGGCTCTCGGCGGAATACTTGCGGAAGCTGGGCCGCAGGAAGGTGGCGTGCGGCGCGGCGCGCCACGCCTGGCTGATGGGCATGGCGGAGCGGATGCCGTAGACACGCGCCTCGTAGCTGGCCGTGCAGACGACGCCCCGGCCGCGGCCCCCCTGCGGGTCGGCGCCGATGACGAGCGGGAGCCCCTTGAGGCAGGGGTCGTCGCGCACCTCGACGCTGGCGTAGAAGGCGTCCATGTCGACGTGGAAGAGGACCGGATGCGCCTGGGTCGCCTCCTGCACGCGCGCGCAGGGGAGCCGCGCCCCATCAGGCTTGGGCGGGGTGAGGTGAAACCAAGTATGCAGTCCGGCCACAAGCCCTAACCGCCGCGCGCTGGGTCCCGTGTGGTCCTGACCACAGGACCGGAGATATTGCATGAACCCCCGCCCCCTGCTCGCCCTCGCCTTCGTCGTGGTCGCCACCCTTCCCGCGGCGTCCGCGGCGGCCCCCATCTGCACCCCCGCCTTCCCCGCCAAGCCCGTGCCGGGCGGCGTCGTTGGCACCGCCTGGGACACCGCCGCCGGCGTGTACAACCAGGTCCCCACGCAGTGCGCCCCCACCCTCCTGCAGATTGTCGTCCTCGTCCAGGGCGTTGTCACCACGGCGGAGGCGCGCGCCAACGGCGTCTGCCAGATCCTCATCGGCGAGGACTGCAGCGACGCCATCCCGCCGCTGTGAAGCCCCCGGTGCCTGCGCGCGGGCTGGCTGGAGCGGGCTCGGAACGGGAGCCTCAAATGCGTCCCGAGAGTGCAAGCCCGCATGCCGGACCCGCGTTCCCCGTCCCAGGAGACGGAAGGCCGGCCAGACACCCCCCGCATCGCCGAGGTCGAGCGCCGCAGCGGCAGCCGCATCGACGACCTCGCCAAGAAGCTCCTGCGCTACCGCGTGGTGCGCGGCCCCGTCCGCCGCGTCGCCAACAGCCGCGCCGCGTGGGCGCTGGTGTCCCGCATCGACCGCATCCGCGCCCGCCGCGCCATCGAGCGCATCCGCGCCGCCCCCGTGCCGCACCACATCGGCATCATCATGGACGGCAACCGCCGCTTCGCCAAGCAGCTCGGCCTCGTCGACCTCGGCATGGGCCACGTCGCGGGCCAGGAGCGGCTGGAGAACGTCCTCGACTGGTGCCTGGAGCTGGGCATCAAGGTCCTCACCGTCTACGCCTTCAGCACCGAGAACTTCAGCCGCGCCGACCCCGAGCGCGAGCTGCTGATGGAGCTGTTCGAGCACAACTTCCGCAAGATGGCGGTCGACGAGCGCGTGCACCGGCACCGCATCCGCGTCAACTGCATCGGCGACCTCGCCCTGCTGCCCCCGACGGTGCAGGAGGCGGCCCGCGTCGTCATGGACGCTACCCGCGGCTACGACGGCTACCGCTTCAACGTCGCCATCGCCTACGGCGGCCGCCAGGAGATCGTGGAGGCGGTCAAGGCCATCGCCCGCGAGGCCAAGGCGGGCCAGCTCAACCCAGAGAAAGTCAGCGCGGAGGACATCAGCCGCCGCCTCTACACCGGCGACCTGCCCGACCCCGACTTCATCATCCGCACCAGCGGTGAGGAGCGCATCAGCAACTTCCTGCTGTGGCAGATGGCGTACGCCGAGCTGTACTTCGCCGACGTCTACTGGCCCGAGTTAGGC
>JAIVGU010000351.1 GCA_020201445.1 Halobacteriales archaeon | reverse complement strand
GGTCAATTCTCGGTGTGGGGCGCGGCGAAGCCTCCACAGAAGGATGCCGCCAGCGGCCACGGGTATCCACAGGGAGCTGGCCTGGGTGAAGGCCCATGCCAGGGGTCCGCGTTCAGGGTGGATGGCGTCCGGCTCGATGATGATTTGCTTGACAAGCAGGTGCGGATTGAGGCTTACCACTAGCAGGACTGCGAGGGAGGCGGTGGCGGCGCTCCAGCTTGTGATGCGAAGCAGGCGCGGGGGCGTGGTGGGCCACCAGCAAGCGGTCCAGATGAGGTTGGTTGTGGCAGCGAAGGCCAGCAAGGGGCTGCAGAGGGTGGTGAACTCGTAGAAGCCACGCGCACCGTCCAAGAGATGGTCTTCTGCGAGTTGCCCGAAGTTGGAGACCAGGAGGCTCAAGCCCGTTAGGAGCAGGAAGCTGGCAAGGCCAATGCGGGCATACGGGGCTAGGCCGGGGCGGTGACGATAGCTCAAACCGCCCGCTGTTGCTAGGCCAGAGCCGATGCAGAGGCCAAGCCAATGCGTCCAACTCAAGCGGGAGACACCCCGGAGGGACCTGTGGATTCAGGCGATTTTTCGATGGCTGGCTTACTCTGGGCACGCGGCATAGGAACCTCTGACATGGTTGAGCAGCAGCCTTGCGGCTCGCCAACGAGGAGCTATCAGGGGAAGAGAAGGAGGCGACTCAGGGCTAGAAGTGGTTTCATAATTCGGTTTCGCACAGCCCGGCACAACTGCTACTTGACTCTGCCGAAATCACTCCCAGGGTAAGTGATGTGGCCAGCGGCTGGCGGGTGAATTATGAAACCACTTCTAGGCCGGCATGTCGGCGTAGAGCTTGACGTGGCCTTGCAGCGTCCCGGTGAGCGTCCAAGTGATGCTCTGGCTCCCGGCGCTCAGGGTGCCGCAGTCGTAGAGGACGCCGCGGCTTATGCTGCCGCCCGCGTTGACGGAACTGCCGTCGGCGGACACGCCCGTTCCCCGAACGGGGGACACATTGTGGCACGCGCCCAACGTGAAGGCGGCGTCTTGGTAGGCGCCGGTCTGGTAGTCCAAGCTCATCAGGATCTTCACAGCACCCTGCGGAACCTCGACCTGGATGGGGCCGCCGGGCTGGATGCTGTTGAGGTCGAAATCCTCACTCAGAATCTCCTTGCGAATCAAACCAGGACCGGGTCCAGGAGCCGGGCTTCCGTCGGCACCTTGGGCACCAGATTGGCCATTCGTGCCAGACGCGGGAACGGGGGCAAAGGTGACGCCATCCGGGAGGCGAACCAAAATCATGCGACCCTGCGCATCCATGTTCAGGTCGTAGTCGTAGCACTCGAACGGTTGCCATTTGGCAGACGAAATCATGCGTCCTTTTGGCTGCTCACGGAAAGTCACTTGCAGCCAAAAGTTTGGGTCATTGGGATTGCAACCGAAAGAGACTCCATCCCCATCTCCAAACCATTGTCCTCCGTCCTCTTCGCCTCCATTTTCCACAAAGACATTGCCGTAAGTGGTGTGAAGCTCGAGCCAAACAGTGCGGTAGGGCGCAAAATGGAAGCCGAGCGATGTGCCGTCCAACTCTTTCAACGGCTCAGTGCAGCCGGCCAAGCCACTGGCCAGCAGAGGAAGGCAGAGGAGTAGGGGGGTGAGGTTAGACTTCATGTTAGTGGACGCAGCTTGCGAGGCCCTGGCAGTTTCCGCCCGGAAGGCCGGATTTGCCGGTTTGGTTGATGCTCCCGAGAGCTTGCAGGAAGAACTTGGGGATGGTGTCTCCTGCACTGATTTGCAGGTCTCCTACCTCGTCGTTCACGGTCTCGTCCACACCCTTGTAG
>JAIVGU010000034.1 GCA_020201445.1 Halobacteriales archaeon | reverse complement strand
CTCTGGTGTGGGCCCGGATTCTGCAAATCCGGCCAACAGGTGGAGTATAACGCCCGGGGGCTGTGGCTACATCGTTAGAGGAGGTCAAGCGGACCCGAACATCCGGTGCGCAACCAAGTCGGGTCCCATGCAATCCAGAAGCCCCCTGCATGGATACCCACATCGCATGAGCTACCACATGGCCGATAGGTTCCGATGTCCGTGCCTAGTCCATACCCACCAACTCCTACGGGAACCATGTCACCACAGTTTGTGCAGACTCCTCCTGTGTTAATATGGCAAGTCGATGAATTCCCATCCAACTCTATATGTTCGCCGTTAGCAAATCGGAATGCAATAGCATTCGCAGTAGGAAGAAGGGAAAGAAGGGAAAAGATAGCAATAAGGAGCAGTCGTTGAGCGGGTTGAATTCCCATAGTTTCCCAATCTTTTGGATGCAAAAGACTTATTAATATCCTCTCTTGACAGCCTCTCCAAGCGAGTATAGTCGGAATCTTTGTTGAAAGGCAATACTTGTGCGATGGGCCGCTCCACTTGTAGTCCTTGGCTTGGAGAAGGCACCATCAGCCTAAGTTTCCAAAAGCGTGCTCGGTCGGCGCCATCCCGCACACGAGGGGCGCGTCGGGGCAGGGCAGCCGCTCGACTGCGACGAGCTTGATGTAGAACACGAGGGCGGCGCCGTAGAGCGGGTGCGCCTCGTTGCCGGGGCGGGTGTAGGCGTCCTCCGGGGCGATGCGCACCACCCGCGCCGTGGTGGCGCTGAGGCCCTTGAGGGCGGCGTTGAAGCCGGGGATGGTGGTGGCGTAGCTCCACAGCGTGGCGTTGCCGGTGGGCGGCCCCAGCGCCGTGCCCTGCGTCGTCAGGGACCAGAGGGGGTCACGCTCGGCGCGGTCGCTGCCGTAGACGTAGACGGCCAGCGGGTCGCTGCCCTCCCAGGCGTACCAGGGCGCGCGCGGCCACTGGGCGGCGTCCACCTGCTTGATGTTGGTGTAGAACAGGGTGCCGTTCTCCCAGAAGCCGGCGGCCATCACCTGCACGCCCATGCCGGGCTGCGCGGTGGGGCCGGCCTCGGGCGCCTTGAGGTCCCAGGCGAGCTGGCCGCTGCGGCCGCTGTGGCAGGCGCCGACGGAGGCGGCCTCCTCGTGGGCCAGGGACCAGGCGCGCGTCAGCGTCGCGGCGCCGCCCCCCGGCTGCACCCGCAGGCGCTCCAGGACGGCGCCGCCGGGGGGAGCGGCAAAGCGGTCCACCGTGACGTTCCAGCCGGCGTCGACGCGGTACGCGGTGGTGGCCGGCTCCGCAGCGGGCCAGGAGAGCGCCAGCGTGTCCCACGGCTGCCCCGGGTCGGTGGCGAGGTAGCCCGCCGGCACCGGCAGGGTGAGGACCTTGACCTGGGGCGGCACGGCGCACTCGGGGGCGTCGAGGCAGCCCGCCAGGGGAAGGCAGAGCAGGACCGCCAGGAAGAGTGCCACCGCCCGCCGCATCGTTTCAACGACGTGGCTAGGGGCTATTTGGGCGTTGTCGGTTCGTGGCTGGACCCTTCAACATTATCCGCCGGCCAACCAAACCACGGATTGCACGGAGAGCGCTTTCCGACGCGCCCCCGCCCCAACCGTGGATTTCGTGGATGGCACAGATTTTCAGGCTCTCTCTGCAAAGAGTCCGAATCCGCGGGATTCGCGAAATCCGCGGTTGAGGGTAAGTTGCTGTGGCACAACCCTGCGTCCGTGCAATCCGTGCTTCAGCGGAGCGGGGTGAAAGCGCCACCCCCTAGGGTTCCAGGCGCCGCCGGGCCTCTTGGGTCTCGTGCCCCTGCTGGAAGTGGCGCTTGGCCTGCTCGGCGGTGACGCCGCTGCGGGTCAGGGCCGCGAGGTTGGCGCCTACCAGCCGGGCCAGCAGGAAGTTGTGCGTCGCCACCCGGCGCGGGTGGGCGCCGCCTGCGTCCAGCTCTGCGTGGCAGTCGCCCAGGAGGGTGGCCTGCTCCTCGACCGTGTGGACCTCGTTGCAGCGGGACGCGGCCAGCTCAAGGAAGCCCCGGTCGTAGCCGTCCTTGCCAAAGATGCCCTCGTCTGCGTCCTCGTCCAGCATGCTCTGGATGACCTCGCGGAGTTGCTCGCCGGGCTTGGCCGGCCCCGGCAGGACGCCGGCGCCCTGGGGAATCCCCCGCGCTTGGTCCGCGGCCATGTGGCAATGCTTGTACTTCTTGCCCGAGCCACAGGGGCAGGGAGCGTTGCGGAGATTGGCCATAGGGAGCGGTGGGCGAGGGGGCATAAAAACGCTGGCGCACCGCAAAAAAAAGCCCTGCGCTGCCTGCGGCGCGTCCGGGGTCGGGTGAGGCGCAACCCTTTCCGGCCGCCCCCTCTGCGCGGCGCGTGGACGTCACGGTCGTCGGGGGCGGGGCGCTTGGCTGCGGCGCGGCGCTGGCGCTGGCGGAGGCGGGCCACCAGGTCGAGCTGTGGGAGCGCACGACGCTGGGCAGCGCGAGCACGGCGAAGGCGGCGGGCATCCTGTCGTCGTTCGCGTGGTCCGACCCCGAGTACCGCCTCATCGCGGAGACACGCGGCCTCATCGGCGAGACCATCTCGCTCGCGCTTGCGGCCGGGGAGCGCAACGCGCGCGGGGCGTGGCGGCCGGCGCCCTCGCTCGTCGTGGCGCGCGGCGCGGGGCTGCGGCTGCTCGACCAGTTGCAGGACCGCGTCGAGCGGATGACGGAGGAGTGCGACCGCCTGGACGCGGCGCGGGCGGCGCGCGAGTTCCCCGCCGTGCGCTTCGAGCCGGGCGAGGAGTGCCTCGTTGCGCAGGAAGACGGCGTCATCGAGGCGGGGGACCTCCTGGTCGCGCTGCGGCAGCGGCTGGGGGACAACGGCGTCGTGCTGCAGGAGGGCCGTGCGCTGCCGTCGCTGGCCGAGGCGGGCCGGGCGGACCGCACCGTCGTCGCGGGCGGGGCGTGGACGAAGCCGTGGCTCGCCGCGCAGGGCGTCCCGCTCCCGGCGCTCGCCTACCGCACGCAGTTGGCGAGCTTGGCCATCGCGGACGCCGCGGAGGTGCCCATCGTGCACGACCTCCACCACCACTTCTACGCGCGGCCCGAGTCGGAGGGCTCCATGCTGGCGGGGGATGGGACGCAGTTGCGCCCGTTCGACCCCGAGGACTACAACGCGGCGGCGGACCCGGAGTTCATCGAGTCCATCGCCGAGCGCGTCGTCGCCCGCTTCACGCACGGCCACGCGGCGCGGGTGCGGGCCGGCTGGGCGGGGCTCTGCGTCGGGACGCCCGACCGGCGGCCGCTCTGCGGGGCCGTCCCAGGCAGCGACGGCGTCTTCGTGCTCACGGGCGACAACGGCTTCGGGCTGATGCGCAGCCTCGCGCTCGGGGTGCGGCTCGCGGAGGCCGTCGCCGGAAGGCCCGACCCCGCGCTCGACCCGGCGCGCTTCGGCTGGCCCCCGCCGCAGGAGTTCGCGCTGCGCGAGGGCTACGGCACGCCCTAGCGACGTTCCCACTTGGGCACTCTTTCCAGGTGGATGCTGCCCACCCCGTCGGGTTCATGGCATCCAGGTCCATGGAGCGCCGCTGATGTCCACCCTGCTGGCCGTGGACGACGAGCCCGACATCCTGCAGGCGCTCGCCGCCTACCTCGAGGCGACGGTGCCGGGGCTGCGCGTCGTCACGGCCGGCTCCGGCGCGGCGGCCCTGGAGGCGCTGGAGCGCGAGGTGCCGGACATCATCCTCTCGGACTACAAGATGCCGGGCATGTCGGGGCTGGAGATGCTGGCCCAGGTGGCGCGGCGCTTCCCCCGCGTCCCGCTGCTGCTGATGACCGCCTACGGCGACGCCGGCCTCGCGATGCGCGCGGTCCACGAGGCGCGGGTGCGGCAGTTCTTCACCAAGCCGGTCGACCCGATGCGGCTGAGCGCCGTGGTGAAGGAGCTGCTGGGGATGCCGCCGGACGCCCCGCCGCTCCCGTAGCGACCCTGCGCCCCATCCGACCGTCCGCCGAGAACGCCAACCGCACCATCCGCAGGGACCACAGGCTCGCGGTGACCGTGCGGCAAGCCGTCCCCCTGCGCGGCGTCCCCTGTGGAGGTCGGTGCAAGCCTCAGTAGGCGTCCAGGCTGCGCTGCTGCCTCACCCGCCGCAGCAGCTCGGCGTGGCGCTGCCAGTCCCTGTGCAACGCGTGGCGGTCGATGTGCCGCAGCGCGGACGCGACGTCCTCGAACACCAGCGGCCTGCTGCCAAGGGCCGCCTTGCAGGTCTCGCGCACCACCCAGACCCCGAGCGGCGTGGTGTAGGCGTCGGTGATCTCGCGCAGGACGATGGCGGTCGCCTGCCGCCCCGCCGCGACCATGTGCTCCAGCACCGACAGCCGCGTGGCGTAGTAGCCGCCCGCCGTGGTGGCGTAGGTGGTGCGCCCGGTGTGGTCCTCCCAGTCCTCCTCGGCGATGGCGGCGGCGTCGCGGCTCCAGAAGTTGCCCTTCAGCCACGCCTCGATGCAGTCGAAGCCCCAGATGCGCGGCAGCAGCAGGACGAAGAAGCGGTTGCCGAAGCGCTCGCCGAAGTGCACCGTGGGCTTGTCCACCGTGGGCAGCTCCATCACCCGCGGGATGAGCGCCTGGCCCACCTGGTCGTCGGTGGCCGTGATGCTCCACCGCGTCGGCACCAGCCTCCGCTTGCGCTCCAGGCCGACCATCCCCGCCGACAGGATGCGCTCCAGTTGGTACAGGTCGGTGCCGCTGCGGTACATGTCCCACAGCGCCTCCCCCGCCCGCAGGTCGGTGTCGGAGGTCGCCTTCTCCACCGGCCGCTCGACGCGCACGTTCTCCGCCAGCACGGCGCGCTCCACGCCGACGGTGGGGCCGTGCGGGGCGGTGAACTCGGCCACCACGGGGGGGCCGCCGAACTTGACCTCGCGGGTCAGCCGCACCTCGGCGTCCACGGGCCGCGCCGCGACGGCAAGCTCCTGGCTGAGGCGCAGGATGCGGTCGGGGCGGAGCGGAGAGTCGACGCGGACCTTGTGCGTGGTCCGCACCAGGCTGCTCCGCATCCCCACCACGTCCGGGATGGTGAGGCCCATCCACTCGCGGGGGGCGTCCAGCAGCCGGGCGTCGGCCTCGGGGCGGTGCTCCGGCGGCAGCATCGGGCCGACCGCGACCTGCGGGTAGCCGTGCCGCCCCACGAACAGGCTGGGCGGGCTGGAGCCGAAGAGGTCGCGGCCCCGGAACGCGATCTTGGGCATGTGGTGCGCGATGCGGCGCAGCAGCGGGCACGGGTCGATGCCGCAGAGCATCCGCGCCCCCTTGCACGCCACGCAGAGCCGGGGGTCGATGCGGCGCAGGATGGCGTCGAGGTCCGCGTCGTCCGCGCCCGCCAAGCCGCCGCCCTCCTGCACGCGCGGCGCATGGAGGGCCCCTGGCTTCAAGCGTGGGATGCAGGCCCCCGGACAGGCCCACGCACCGCGGCGGTCGCGGAACGCGCGGAAGACCCTGGTTCCGTGCTGCCGTGGCCTCCGCGGTTCGGCGGCCATGCGCCATGGGTCCCCCTGACAGGAGGCGCAGCGTGTCATCCAGACCACACGCTTTAAGTACCAACGGAAGGAGGAACCCCCTCGTGGCGCGCGCGGGATGGGCCCTTGCATCCCTGGTCGCCCTGCCCCTGCTGGCCGGGTGCATGAGCCCGGGCGACGCCGTCCCGGACGCCGAGCCCATCGTCGAGGCCGGCCTCACCGTCCCGCCCACCAGCCTGGTGGCCGGCACCTTCTACGCCTTCCGCCACGCCGGCGGCAGCCTCGGCCTCGGCGTCCTGCCCGGCGGCCGCGCGCAGGTGGAGCTGTTCAACGGCCAGGACCAGCGCCTCGGCCAGTTCTCCCTCAGCGACGCCCTCGCCGACGGCCGCCTGGAGCTGCGCGACATGCCGGCGGGGGACTACGTCATCCGGATGCTCGCCGTCAACGGCACGCTCCTCATCGCCAGCGGCGGCGCCGCCCCGGCCCTGCGCCCCCTCGCCGCGCACGTCGAGCGCCACGTCCTCGCGCAGACGGACGAGGAGGCCATCCCTCCAGTCCCCAGCCTCGGGGTGCCCGGCTCCGCCCCCGTCGAGGAGCGTGTCGACCTGCAGCTCCTGCGCTCCCCCACCAGCCTGCACGTCCTGGTGAGCGGCGACTACGCCAGCCTCGACGTCGAGCTGCGCAGCACGCTCGGGCCCGTCCTGGCCGTGCACGCGCCGGGCAGCTTCCCCTTCAGCTTCTCCTCCGGCGGCGGCCTCTTCGACCTGGGCGGCGAGTTCCACGGCGAGAACGTGCGCGACGGCCACCTCACCGGCCTGGTGCGGACCACCGACCTGCACGGCGCCGTCGTCCTGGAGGCGGCCAGCTTCTCCCGCGCCGAGCCCGTGGCGCCTCCCACGGCCCCCGCCGACGCCCCGCCCCGCTTCACCTACGGCGTGCTGCCGGACAGCCCCGTGCGCTTCCAGACCGGCCCCCGCGCCACCACGCTGCTCCTGCACGGCAACGCCTTCCCCGAGGGCAACCGCACCTGGGTCACCCTCTTCGACGACCACGGCCACCGCATCGGCACCCTCGCGGTGCGCAGCGGCGGCACGGTCGCGGTCCCCGTCGCGGCCTCCACCGGCTACATCGCGGTG
>JAIVGU010000033.1 GCA_020201445.1 Halobacteriales archaeon | reverse complement strand
GGATAAGGGCTTCGACTTGAAATGAAGGTCCGCCGCCTCGTCCCTGAACCACGGATTCCGCGGATTGCACGGAATGAGGCTGTCCAGGCGCAGCACTCACCGGAGCGCGGATTTCGCGGATGACGGGGATGTTTGGCCTGTGGCGCAAGACCCATCCGCGTCATCCGCGGAATCCGCGGTTCGATGGATGCGCCATGCAGGGACCGCCTGCCGCGAGCAGGCAGTGACGCGGAAAACTTCTCCGCGCAGTCCGTGGTTCAGGCGGTGGTCCCGCGCGGCCCCAGCAACGGGTCAGCGGTCATGGCGAAGCTATTCCGCAGCGGGCTGTTGGGCTTGAGGACGTTGTAGGTTGCCGCGACCCGGCCGTCGGGCATCCGCACGGCGTCGAAGTAGTCGGCGAACTCGCGGTTGCCCTGGCAGGTGGTGCCGCTGATGCAGATGGGCCCCTCCTTGACGCCCTCGTCGAGGACGCCGTGCTGGAAGGTCGCGTTGGAGGCGAAGAAGTCCTCCGTCCAGGCGAGCGTGACGCGCCAGGTGCCGTCCATGCGGTCGGGGAAGGCTGCCTTGTCGCCCTCGTAGTAGGCCACGCCGACCTTGCCGGGCTGCCCGGCGACGGCGATGGGGAAGACCTTGCTGCCGGTGCCGTCGTCGACGCGCACCTTCGGGGTCCAGGTCTTGCCGCCGTCGCGCGACGCGGCGACGTAGATGGCGATCTTCTCCTGGTTCGTGCCTGACGCCTCACCCCAGGTGATGTACGCGTTGCCGGCGTCGTCCACGGCGCCCGTCGCCAGGCCGAGGCCGAGCTGCTGGCCGTCGAGGTCGCCCGCGAAGCCGAGGCGCCAGGTCTGGCCGCCGTCCTGCGTCACCGCGAAGCCCGCGTGCGCCTTGCTGTCCAGCAGCGCGACCTGCCCGTCGTTGTAGGTGAAGGTGAAGAAGACGGCGTCGTGGACCGGGTCCCAGAACCCGCCGCCGCCCCAGCCGGAGCCGCCGTTGACGAACGCCTGGTGGTCCGCGCCCTCCGGCGGCGGCAGCGGCAGCCAGGTGGCGCCGTAGTCCGTCGTCTTGGCCGCGAGCTGGTGCTGGCTGCCGATCTGGTGCGCGTAGAGGTAGGCGGTGCCCTCCTTGGTCGGGATGACGTACTGGCGGTCGAGCGCCGTGCCCGGGCAGACCAGGGGGTTCGCCTTCCAGGTCGCGCCGAGGTCGCGGCTCACCGCCACGCCGGCGCAGCCGATGTAGTCGCGCGACTCCCACACCGTCCCGTCGGCGCCCACCGCGAGGTCGGGGTCGGCGTTGGGCACCTGCTGGTGGTTGCCGGTGTTGGTCCAGGTCGTCCCGTTGTCGCGCGACACGTAGACGTTGGAGCCGAGGTCGGAGAACAGCACGCCGCCGGGGCTGACCCCCATGCTGGGCTCGCCGAACCCCTGGCTGTCGGAGATGAGGCCGCGCACCGCCGTGAACCCCTGGCCCGGGCCTGATGGTGCCGTGGAGGACGACGGGGTGGAGGTCGAGCCGGTGCAGCCTGCCAGGACGACGAGCGCCAGGAGGGCGGGGGCGGCGAGGGAACGCATGGCCGCGAGGCAGGCAGGTGTGGGAAAAGGGTTGTGTCCTCGTGCGCGCCCGAAAGAGAAGGAAAGCGGACAGGCCAGGGCCTGAACCACTTTCACTGCCCCGACCAACAAGGAAAGATGGCCCGTTGCGTTCGCCGGGTTCCCTGGTGGACCATGGCCCAGACCCCCCCGACTGCCAGCCTGCTGGACGAGCCCCGCCACGCGGGCTTCCGCGCCAGCCTGCCCCCCGCCGACCAGCACCTCCTCGACGCCCTCGTGGCCGAAGGGCGCCGGCACGCCCCCTCCGACTCCTTCGCCGCCGCCTTGCACGCCGCAACGGGGCGCCTTGAGCAGAGCCAGCGGTTCCCGCGCAGGGGCCAGACGCTCACGGCCGCACCGGACGCAACCCCCGTCCCCGCCTAGCCTCCCGCAGCTTCCAGGCCACCCACGCCCCGGGGAGCGGGACCATATAGGGGATGGGTGTCGGAAACCCTCCGGACCTGTTCCGGCCCCTGGACCCGCATGCGCTTCTCCGAGCTTTCCCTGCACGCCGCCACCCTGTCCGCCCTCGAGGCCATGGGCTTCGAGGAGACCACCCCCGTGCAGGCCGAGGCCATCCCCCTCCTGCTGGCCGGACGGGACCTCGTGGCGCAGGCGCAGACCGGCACCGGCAAGACCGCCGCGTTCGGCATCCCGCTCGTCGAGGCCAGCCGCGTGGGCCGCCGCGGCCTCGTCCTCTGCCCCACCCGCGAGTTGGCGCAGCAGGTCCAGCGCGAGCTGCAGGCCATCGGCAAGGGCAGCCCCGGCGACGTGGTGTGCCTCATCGGCGGCGCCAGCTTCGGCGACCAGGTCCGGGCCCTCAAGCATCACCCCGACGCCATCCTGGTGGCGACCCCGGGCCGCATCGTGGACCACCTGGGCCGCGGCACGCTCGACCTCGGCGGCATCGGCATCCTGGTGCTGGACGAGGCCGACGAGATGCTCTCCATGGGTTTCCAGGACGAGCTGGAGGCCATCGTCGCCGCCCTCCCCACGCCGCGCCAGACGATGCTGTTCACCGCCACGCTGGCGCCCAACGTCGAGCGCCTCGCCCGCGCCGCCCTCAAGGACCCCGTCACCCTCCGCGCCGGCGACCGCGGCGCCGCCGCCCCCTCGGTCGAGCAGCGCTTCGCCATCGTGAAGGCCAGCGACCGCGCCGAGGCGGTCCGCCGCATCCTCGCCGTCGAGCAGCCCAAGGCAGCGCTGCTGTTCTGCCGCACCCGCGACCGCGTCGAGGCGCTGGGCGAGCACCTGAAGGGCCTCTCCCCCGAGGTGCTGCACGGCGGCATGGGCCAGCCCGTGCGCGACGCCGCCCTGCAACGGCTGCGCAGCGGCCGCACCAAGCTCCTCATCGCCACCGACGTGGCGGCCCGCGGCCTCGACGTCGAGGGCATCGAGCTGGTGCTGCACGACGAGGCCGCCGCCGACGTGGACACCTACATCCACCGCATCGGCCGCACCGGCCGCGCCGGGCGCTCGGGCCGCTCCATCCTGATGCTGCCGCCGGGCGGGATGCGCCGCCTGCACGCCATCCAGGGCGTCGCCGGCCGGGTGGAGCGCTACGACGTCCCCACCGACGCCGCGATGGCCCGCGCCGAGGCGCAGCGCGTCCTGGCCGACCTTGCCACCGCCGAGCCCAGCGCCGAGGCCAGGGCCGTCCTCGCCGAGGCGGAGGCGTCGGGGCTCGACGTGCGCGAGGTCGCCCTGCGCGCCCTGCAACGCATGGTCACCCCGGCGCAGAGCCTCTCCCCCGCCGAGGCCTCCGCCGCGGAGCCCGGCGCCACCATCGGCCTCTCGCTCAAGGTCGGCGCCGTCGACGGCCTGCGCCCCGGCGACGTCATGGGCGTGCTCATCCACGAGGGTGCGCTGCCCGCCACCGCCGTCGGCCGCATCGACATCCTGCCCCACATCACCGTCGTCGAGGTCCCCGAGGCCGAGGCCACCCGGCTCGTGGGCGCGCTCCACCGCAGCCAGTTCCGCGGCCGCCGCATGCTGCCCCGGCTCGCCGAGGAATGGAAGTTCAAGACGAACCGGCGTTAGCAGGCGGGAGATGCGCGGTTCGCCAGCCGCAGCAGCCGCTCCTGGTGTGGCACCCACGCCAGCGCCGCGTAGTGCTTGAACGACTTCGTGGGCACCGCGTACTCCGTGCAGTTGCCGGGCTCCGCCTTGTTCGCGAGCAGGTTCTGGCAGCCGGCGGGCCGGTCGTGGAACGAGAGCGTGCAGCCCTCAGGGCCGAGCAGCGTGCAGGCGCCCTGTGCGCTCGCGTCGAACACGCCCGGCCGGGAGTTGGCGTTGCGGGGGCGCACGTAGTAGGCGCGCAGCAGCCGCTCCGCGTCCGTGCAGCGGTGGCAGGAGCCGCCGCAGTCGACGTCGAAGCACGCCTTCTCCGGGCGCGGGTCGCCGTCCCACCACGCCAGCACCAGCCGGCCGGAAGCGAGGCCGTCCCGAAGCTGCTCCTCGCTCAACTGCCCCGGCAGGTAGGCGCCGGGCAGCGTCTTGCAGCACTGGCCGCCGCAGGCGCGGCACGTTGCCGCATCGCTGTTGTCGGCGATGGGCAGCCCGGGCACGCGCTCCAGGCACCCTCCCGGCTTATGAGCCTGCGCCCCGCGCCCGGTGGGTGCCCAGGAGGAGGGGGACGACCTGGTCGAGCGGGCCCTCCTCGACGGTCCAGGTGGCGTGCTCGCGGGTGTAGTCGTCCTCCGGGTGGAAGGCGATGCTGCGGCCCGCGACCTCGAACATCGCCACGTCCGGGAGGCTGTTGCCCACGCAGGCGACGTTGCGCAGCGGGACGCCCAGCTCGCCGGCGAAGCGCACGACGGGCGCGGCCTTGTCGTTGAGCGGCGTGCGCACCACCCCCTCGCCGGTGATGTGTCCCTCGGCGTCGTAGACGAACCCGTTGGCGGCGACGTGGGCGATGCCGAGGCGTTGCGCCACCTGCTCCGCCATCACGTCGACGCCGCCCGACACGATGGCCAACTCCACGCCCGCCCCGCGCAGCGCGGCGACGGTGGCCTCGACGCCGGGCATCAGCGGCGGGACGCGGAAGATGGCCTCGAAGTCGCTGCGCCGGATCTTCGGCTTGAGCCGGAGCCAGAGCGCGGCGTCGCGGCGGATGAACTCCTGGTCGTCGAACTCGCCGTTGAGGTAGGCGCGCAGGCTCGCCTCGTTCTGCACCCCGAAGTGCTTGTGGACCATGACCCACGACGAGCCCACGTCGATGAGGACGCCGTCCATGTCGAAGCACACCAGCTTGACGGGCTCGTGCGGCCCGGCGGGCGGCGTGCGGGGGCGACGCACGCGGTGCGTGTGGTAGAAGGCAGCCAAGGCATCCTTCATGGGGCTGCCTCCAGCCCTCTCCGGGGGGCCGAGCGGACGAGGCACCCCTGCGCAAAGCGCCAGCCGATTTTGCGGCTGTGCGGGTGGTAGAAGGCGGCGAGGGCGTCCTTCACGGCCGGCGGGCCACGGAGGGCACGGCTTGAGGTTTGGGGCTGCGCAACGTCAGAGACCGACGAACACCCGCCCGCCCTCGACCCGCACCGGGTAGACCTGGAGCCGCCCCGCCCACGCCTGCCCCTCGGCGGATGCACCGGTCGCCAGGTCGAAGCAGGCGCCGTGCAGCGGGCAGGTGATGCGCCCGCCCGAAAGTTCGCCGTCGGCGAGGGAGGTGAACTTGTGCGAGCAGTGGCCCTGCGTGGCGGCCACCGCGTCGCCGAAGCGCACGAGGAGGACGAGGTGCTCGCCGAGCCAGCGCTCGACCGGCCTGCCCTCCGGCAGCTCCGCGAGGGCCCCTGCGTCCACCCACTGCACGGGGCGTCCCAGGACCGCCTCCACAAAGGGGCTTCGCCTTGCAGCGGAGGGAGCCTTCAAATGGCCGCACCCCTGTGGAAACCCCATGTCCCAGCAGCAGGCCCAGGCCGCCCTCAAGCTCGCCCCGATGGCCAACCGGCTCGTCAACTATGGCACCACCCCCAACGGCATCGCCGTCATCGAGCTGGCCTCCGACGCCGCCGGCGCCCCGCTCAAGGAAGGCCAGCAGGGCCCCAACACCTACACGCACGAGATGATGCGCGACATCGACGAGGCCGTCCTCAAGGCGCGCTTCGACGACAATGTGTTCGTCATCGTCCTCATCGGCCACGGCGAGAAGTTCTTCAGCGCGGGCGCCAGCATCCAGATGCTCAACAAGGTCACGCCCGGCTACAAGTACATGTTCTGCCTGCACGCCAACGAGACGCTCAGCCGGCTCGAGCAGACCCCGAAGCTGGTCATCGCGGCGCTCAACGGCCACGCCGTCGGCGGTGGCCTCGAGATTGCCATGGCGGCCGACATCCGCCTCGCCCGCAAGGACGCCGGCAAGACCGGCCTCCCCGAGATCAACCTCGGCGTCCTGGCCGGCACCGGCGGCACGCAGCGCCTCGCCCGCATCATCGGCAAGAGCCGCGCCATCGAGATGATGGTCACCGGCAACAACCTCAGCTTCGAGGACGCCCACAGCCTCGGCATCGTCAACACCATCCTGGAGGGCAACGCCGCCGACTTCCGCCGCGACGTGCTGGACTGGGCCGGCCAGTTCTGCCCGCCCAACAAGGCCGCGATGGCCGCCGGCCACATCAAGCGCAGCGTCCAGAGCGGCACCGAGGTGCCCCTGGAGTACGGCCTCGCCATCGAGCGTGAGCTGCAGGCCAAGCTGTTCGCCAGCAAGGACGCCAAGGAAGGCATCGCCGCCTACGTCGAGAAGCGCGTGGCCAACTTCAAGGGAAACTAGGCACCCGTGCCCGCGCCACCTCCCGACGAGTGGGACGACGCGGCCACGCGGGTCTGGGGCATGGCGGCGCAGGCCGCGGCGAAGGGAAAGCTCCTGGCGCCCGCGGACGCGGAGGCCCGCATCGCGCACCCGGACGTCGGCGCGCTGGACCGCGCCTGCGCGGCGATGCAGGCGTGGTGCTGGGTGCGTGGCATGCCGCCGCTCGACCGCGCCATCGCGCACCCGCGCCAGCAGGGGCCCGTGCGCGAGGTCGCCGACTACGACGTCTTCTTCGAGGCGATGGGGCGCAGCGTCCACACCGAGCG
>JAIVGU010000350.1 GCA_020201445.1 Halobacteriales archaeon | reverse complement strand
CCGCACGGCTCTCGGCGTGGACGAGGAGCTTGAGGACCATCGAGTCGTAGGCGCTCGGCACCGTCCACCCCTCGCGCAGGCCAGAGTCGACGCGCACGCCGGGGCCGCCCGGCAGCCAGAGCCGCTCGACGGGGCCTGGGCTGGGCGCGAAGCCGTGCGCCGGGTCCTCCGCGTTGATGCGCGCCTCGAAGGCGTGGCCGCGCGCCACGATGTCCTCCTGCTTCAGCGTCAGCCTCTCGCCGGCCGCGATGCGGAGCTGCCACTGCACCAAGTCGACGCCCGTCACCAGTTCGGTGACCGGGTGCTCGACCTGGAGGCGGGTGTTCATCTCGTTGAAGAAGAACTGGCCGTCTTGGTAAAGGAACTCCATCGTCCCGGCGTTGCTGTAGCCGACCCGCTTGGCCAGCGCGACCGCCTTGGCGCCGATGTCCGCGCGCTCCCGCGGCGTGAGGGCCGGGCTGGGCGCCTCCTCGACGAGCTTCTGGTGGCGGCGCTGGATGCTGCACTCGCGCTCGCCCAGGTGGATGACGTGCCCGTGCCGGTCGCCGAGGATTTGCACCTCGATGTGGCGCGGGCGCTCGATGAACTTCTCCAGGAACACGTCGGGCACGCCGAACGCGGACTGGGCCTGCGCGGTGGCGCTGCGGAACTGCTCCTCCATCTCGGCCTCGCCGCGCACGATGCGCATGCCGATGCCGCCGCCGCCCGCGCTCGCCTTCAGCATCACGGGGTAGCCGATGCGTTTGGCCTCGCGGCGCGCGTCGGCCGCGTCCTGCAGCGCCTCCGAGCCGGGAGCGATGGGCACGCCGGCGGCCTGGGCCTCGCGGCGGGCGCTCGTCTTGTCGCCCATGCGCCGCATCGCCTCGGCGCTGGGGCCAATGAACGCGAGCCCCGCCGCCTCTACCTTCTCCGCGAAGGCAGGGTTCTCGGACAGGAAACCGTAGCCCGGATGGACGGCGTCGCAGCCGGTGTCCAGCGCCGCCTGCACGACCTTCTCCTGCACCAGGTAGGACTCGCGGCTCGGCGTCGGGCCCAGCGCCACGGCGGCGTCGGCCATCCGGACGTGCAGCGCGTCCTTGTCCGCCTCCGAGTGGACGGCGATGGCGCCGACGCCCAGCTCGCGGCAGGCGCGGATGACCCGGACGGCAATCTCGGAGCGGTTGGCCACCAGGACGCGCTTCATCACCGCGTGGCGCAGGCGGACCCGGACTTTAACCCGACGCGCCACTTTTCCCCGAAACAGCGATTCCGGATTTCAGGAAGCCTCGCGGCACTGACCCGACCAAACCGCGGATTTCGCGGATACCGCGGATTTTTCCGCCTTCTGCACCTGCTGCAGCCGCACGGGGCTCGCCTTGAGCGAGTGCTCCAGCGCGCCGGCCAGGTCGTGCACGGGGAGGATGTCGATCTGGTCGCGGTAGCGGTGCTCCAGCAGGATGTCGTTGAGGTTGCTCTCGGGCACGACGGCGCGGGTGTAGCCGAGGTCGGCGGCGCCCTCGACCATCTGGGTGATGCCGTCGACGCTGCGCAGGCGGCCGGTGACCGCGAGGGCGCCCAGGACGACGGTGTCCTGCCGCACGGGCAGGTCCTCCAGCGCGCTGACGCAGGCGACCGCGGCCGCGGCACCCAGGGCCTGCACGTCGGCGCCGGGCTGCTGCAGGAGGGCTTGGGCGTGGATGTCGATGCCGGCCATGTCGGTGCCGCCGAGGCGCTTGAGCAGCGCGCCCACGGTGTCGGCCACGCTGGCGTCGCGCTCCAGGCCGCCGCCGAGGAACAGGGTGCCCTTCTGGCGGTCGCTGCTGAGGGTCGCGTCGGCCTCGACGGGGACGACGATGCCGGCGGGCTCGCCAGTCTCGCCGGTGCCCATGAACGCGCAGCCGACGGCGGTGCCCACCTTCTCGCCGCCCACGGTGAGGGCCTCCTTGGCGGTGGTGACCTCGATGCCGCGGCGGGTGACCTGGTATTCCAGGCTCATGCTCATGCGCTTGGCGTGCAGGACGTCGTCCACCGTGACGAGGGGGGCGTCGCGGTCGCGGGCGATGTCGCCGGCGGTGCGCACCAGGCCGCCCAGCTCGCGCAGGCGGAGGGTCAGCTTGCCGGAGTGGCCGCTGCGGCGCTGCGCCTCGCGCAGGACCTCCGCCACGGCGGGGGCGTCGAAGTGGGGGATGCGGCCGTCGCGGCGGACCTCCTGGGCGACGAAGCGCACCAGCTTGCGGCGGTTGTCGTCGGTGTCCTCCATGACGGAGCGGACGTAGACCTCGTAGCCGTAGCCGCGGATGCGCGAGCGCAGGGCCGGGTGCAATCCGGTGTAGCGGTTGTCGGTGGGGGCGATGACGTCCATGTTGCCGGCGGCCACCAGGACGAAGTCGCACGGGATGGGCTCGGTCTTGGCCTGGGCGCCGCTGCTGCGCTCCGACTGGCCGGTGATGCCGTACCTGTGCTCCTGCAGCGCGGTCAGCAGCGCCTGCTGGCTGTCGAGGCGCAGGACGTTGATCTCGTCGATGAACAGCAGGCCCTTGTGGGCGCGGTGGATGGCGCCGGGCTCGACGCGCAGGTGGGTCGGCGTCTCGAGGCCGCCCGACTGGAAGGGGTCGTGCCGGACGTCGCCCAGCAGCGCGCCCGCGTGGGCGCCGGTGGCGTCGACGTAGGGCGCGGGCGAGGTGCCGGGCGGGCGCTCGACGAGGAGGTTGGGCACCATCTTGCCGGGCTTGCCGGTGAGCTGGCGCGCGACGTAGATGAAGAACACGGCGACCATCGCGCACAAGACGGCGACGATGAGGCTGGTCGAGCCGCCGAAGAGCACCAGGGCGGCGACGCCGGCGCCCACGATGGTCAGCGCGATGGTCACCTCGAGGACGCGGAAGACGCGCGCCAGGCGCTTGGCGCGGTTCTGCTGCTGCAGCATCACGTCGCGGCCCTTGCCGCCGGGGTAGACCTTGATGTGCGGGACGTTCTGGTCCTTGGGGTTGGGCAGGCAGAGCACGTCGTCCAGCTCGGCGGGCGGCAAAATCTGCGCCATCGCCTTGGCGATCATCGACTTGCCGGTGCCGGGGTCGCCCAGCAGCAGCAGGTGGCGGCGCTGGCGGGCGGCCTTCTTGGCCACCTCGACGGCCTCCTCCTGGCCGATGACCTCGTCGATGAGGAGTTCGGGCAGCGGGACGCCCGCGGTGTCGGTGAC
>JAIVGU010000216.1 GCA_020201445.1 Halobacteriales archaeon | reverse complement strand
GGCCAGACCGGCGTGCGCGCCGCCGTCTCGCGCTCCGGCGTCCCCGTGCGGCACCAATTCAGCCACCGCACCTGGGAGATGCGGGTCCGCCCCGCCGCGTGGAGGGCTGGCGAGCCAACGGGGGAGGCGCGTTGGGTGCGGGAGGCGGACCTGCCGGACGCGGCGCTCTCGGCGGCGATGCGCAAGGCGCTGCGGGCCTGCGGCGTGGACGCCTAATCAAAGAACAGGGATTTCGTGGACCTGCGACCGCGAAGGGCCGCGAAAGAGTCCCCGCCGAACTGCGAAGGCCGCGAGAGCATGGAAACAGGTCTTCCGCGGGTTCCGCGACCTCCGCGGTTCGCGGGGGAATTTTTCCCGAAGGCTTTCGCGACGTTCGCGGTTCGGGGAACGTCAGGCTTCCGGCACGCCGAACTTCCCAGCAAGGCGCGAGCCCTTGGGCCAGCCGCCGGATTGGGCGGGGACCTCGATACCGGGGCGAATCGAACCGGTCGGGCAAGCGTCGAAGCACGCCCCGTCCGCGATGCACAAATCACGGTCGACGCGGGCCATGTCGGTGACGATGGCGGCGTCGGTGGGACAGGCGGCTTGGCAGCCGTTGCAGACGATGCAGTCGGCGGCGAGGACCCAGGCCTTCTTCGTCTCGGGCAGCTTGGCGGCGAAGGCCTTCACGGCGGCGGCGTCCTTCGGGTCGCCGGTGAACTTGCCGCCGACGTCCTCGGGCTTCAGCGCCTCGGCGCCGGGCTGCGTGGCCGGGGTTGGGGGTGCCTTGTTGCCGGCTGCGGGCGCGGTGGGCTGCTTGGCGGGCTCGGCGGGGGGCGGGGGCACGGTCTTGCCCTTCGCGTCCGTCGTGGGCGTCGGCGCGGGGACTGGCTGAACAGGGACTGTTGGCTTGGCGGCCGGGGTCGGCTGCGGCTTGGGCGCGACGGGGGCCGCCTGGCCGGGCTGGGCGGGCGTTGCGGCGGGGGCCTTGGCGGCCAGCTTGGCGGCGCGCTCGGCGGCGGCCTGGCGGTCGGCGTCGAGGGTGTCCTTGACCGGGACCATCCACTTGGCGTGGGCGAGGTTGCGCCTCTTGGCCTCGGCGATGAGGGCGTCGACGTGGCCCTTCCAGTCGCCCACCAGGCCGAGGTCGGCGTACTGGAAGATGGGGGCGTTGGGGTCGCTGTTGATGGCGATGATGGTGCCGGACTCCTTCATGCCCTCGATGTGCTGGATGGCGCCCGAGATGCCGACGGCGACGTACAGCTTGGGGCGGACGCTCACGCCGGTCTGGCCGACTTGGCGGCTGCGCTCCAGCCAGCCCTTGTCGGCGACGGGGCGGCTGCACGCGACCTGGCCGCCGAGCGCGTCCGCCAGCTCCTGGAGCTTGGCGAAGCCTTCGGGGCCGCCGATGCCCAAGCCGCCGGCCACGAGGACCTGCTCCTTGGTGATGTCGAAGCCCTGGTCGAGCACGTAGTCGACGACCTGCGCGTGGTAGGTGCGCTGCGAGAGCCAGTTGACGTCGGCGCGGTGGACCGGGCCCTTGTGCGCGGGGTCGGCCTCCAGCGGCTTGAAGATGCCCGGCCGGGCGGTCGCCATCTGGGGGCGGTGGCGGTCGCAGCGGATGGTCGCCAGCATCTTGCCGCCGAACGCGGGGCGGCGGGCCAGCAATTCGCCGTTGACGGGGTCGACGTCCAGCTCCGTGCAGTCCGCCGTCATGCCGGCGTCGAGGGTGGCGGCGACGCGGCTGCTGATGTCGCGCCCGGTGTGGGTGGCGCCGATGAGGACGATGTTGGGCTTGCGCTCCTCGATGAGCTTGTTGATGACGTCAGTGCTGGGGCGCGCCAGCGGGGTGGCGAGCATCGGGTGCTCGGCGAGGATGACCTCGTCGGCGCCGGCGGCGAGGAGGCGGGGCGGCAGCTCGGCGCACTTGTGGCCCAGCAGGACCGCGGTGACCTTGTGGCCCAGCTTGTCCGCCATCGGGCGCGCGGCGCCGAGGAGTTCAAGCGTGACGTCGCGCAGTTGGCCGTCGCGGTGCTCGACGATGACCCAGACGCCCTTCCACTCGGTGAACGACGCGGCTGGCCTGCAGGCGCGGAACGTGACGGCGTCGTAGCGCGAGCCCTTCCCGGTGCGGCGTGGCTGCACGGTGGCGGTGGCCTCGGCCATCAGGACACCACTCCCCGGCTGACAAGCTCCTGCACGGCGTCGGCGGCGCTGGGCACCTTCTTGGCGTGGCGCTCGAAGCCGCTGCTGATGTCGACCTTGCCGACGATGGTGGGCGAGCCCTTGAGGCCGACCCAGGAGGGGTCCTTGATGTCGGCGAGGTCCGCCAGCGACCAGACGACGAGCTGGGCCATGGCGCCGCGCAGCTTGCCGTTGAGGGTCGCGATGCGGGGCGTGTTCATCTTCAGCTCGCAGGTCACCGCCGCCGGCAGGGGCAGGCGCAGGACCTCGTGGCCGCCGCCGATGCTGCGCGTGGCCGTGACGGTCTCGGTGGCGGGGTCGAACGCGAGGCTGTGGATGTAGGTCGCCTGCTCGGTGGCGAGCTGGCCCGCGACGCCGGGGCCCACCTGGCCGGTGGAGGCGTCGGTGGTCTCCTCGCCGAAGAGGATGAGGTCCACGTCGCCCCACTGCCTGCTGATCTTCTTGACGCCGGCCGCCAGCGTCATGCTCGTCGGCCAGGTGTCGGCGCCGGCGAAGGCGCGGTCGGTGATGAGGACGCCCCGGTCGGCGCCGCGGCTGATGCACTCCCGGAGCATGATGTCGAAGAACGGCGGCCCCATCGTCACGACGGAGACCTGCGCCCCGAAGCGGTCCTTGAGCTGCAGGGCGAGCTCGAAGGCGTTCTCGTCGGGCGGGTTGATGATGTTCTTGACCTTGGAGCGGTCGAGCGTCTTCTTCACCGGGTCGATGGTGAGGTCGGTGGCGTCCGGCGTCATCTTCATGCAGACCGCGACGTGCAGCGGCCGCTGCTCCGCCTTCAGCAGGAACGGCTTGGCGGGGCTGTAGGGCGAGGGCGTGGACGGCTGCGGCGAGTGGGCCATGGCGCACCGAGGGGCCTTGCCCGGGCTGGACTCCTGGACTTGCCCCGGGTGCGGCGACTTGGGGGCGCGATTTAAGGGGTGCGACCCCGGCCGTCCTCTTCCCCTTGCGGCCTCGCCGGGCCTGACCAAACACGAGTTCCACGAATCCCACGAAGACGCTCCCGGTTCGTGTCCCTTCGTGGAATTCGTGGTTTGTCTTCAGCTAGACCTCCACGGCAAGGGCGACGGTGTCGCCGGCGCGATGGGCGCCTGCCCGGACACGCCCACCCGAACGTGTGCGGTTGCATGATGGTGCCCCCGTGGCAGGCCAGTTCCACAACCCTATTCCCATTCCCCGCCGTTGAGGTGGGCATGGCCGCCGCCCGCATCGTGGCCTGGCTCTCCCTGCTCGCGCTCCTGGCCGGCTGCACCGAGGTGTCCCAGGGCCCCGGCACGACCCCTACGGCCCCCCGGACCGGGACGGCGACGGGCGCGGCGACGGCGACCCACGCCACCACCACTGCCGCGGCCACCGGCACCGCCACCCCATCGCCGGGCGGAATCCCGTTCCGGGTGCTGGAGTCGGGCGACTCCTCCGGCATCGAGACGGACGGGTTCGAGGGGCGCGTCGTGCGCAGCCAGGCCGAGTGGGAGGCCTTCTGGGCCGAGCACCGCTCCAACACCAACCCGCCTGGGACGCCCCCGGCCGTGGACTTCTCGCGCGAGGCGGTGGTGGCCCTCTTCATGGGGCAGCAGCCGAGCAGCGGCTATGCCATCGAGGTCACACAGGTGGCGGACGGGGTGACCGGCCTCGTGGTGCACTACGCCACGACGCGGCCCGGCGACGGCTGCGTGACCGCGGCGGTCGTCACCCAGCCGTTCCAGATGGCCGCCGTCGAGGCGGGGGCGGACTTCGAGATGGGCTTCACGCTGGACGAGGAGCGCACGCACGACTGCGGGCCGTGACGCTTGGATTCCTTCGCTCACCGAAGTGGAGCTATGCGACAGCTAGGCCCCGTGGCACGGCGACAGGCTGATGGGCGCCAGCCCCGCCTGCCCGGCGTAGCCCAGGTGCGGCAGCCTCCACAGGTCCTCCAGCGTCCGCAGGAGGCTGTAGTGGTTGTGGGGCGTGGCGTCCGCCGTGCCGGCGCCGAGGCAGGGCGCGAGGAGGATGGTGCCCGTCCGCCCGCCGCCGGGACCTGTGATGCCGGGGCGCGGGGTGTTGTAGCCGGTGGGCTCCTCGCAGCAGGCGTCTGGGCTGCCCTGCTCCGCCTCGTCGAAGGTGACGATGACGAGGCCGTCCTGCTGGTAGGCCGGCGACGCCACCAGGCGGGGAACCCAGGCGCGCAGGAAGTCGTCGATGCCGTCGTACTCGCCGCGCTGGCGGGGGTTGGCGCAGCGGGCGTCGTGGCCGTCGCTGCACACGTCGGGGACGATGAAGGCGAGCTCCGGTGTCGTCCCCACCCGCGCCAGGTCGCCCTGCAGGAGGCTCAGGTCGACGAGGTGAGCGTCGCAGCGCGCCTGGTCGTCGATGATGGAGTGGAAGTAGACGAAGGGGTTGTGCCGGGTCGCGTACTGGTCGCGCTCCGACTGGCCGCCGCCGGAGTTCTCCTGCGCGCCGACGGCGGGGTGGCGGCACGTCGCGGGCTGGCCGGTGCCGTTGGCCATGTCCTGCGCGTAGAGCCGCCAGGTCCGCCCCGCGGCCTCCAACTGGTCCGCGAGGGTCTTGACCGCGGCGGGGTAGACGCAGCCCTGCCCGATGGCCTGCCCGTCGGGGGCGAGCGAGCCAACGAAGTCGGTGAAGTAGGGGCAGTCCGCCTGGGTCTCGGCGTTCGGCGCCTGCCCGCTCACCATGGCGATGTAGTTGCCGAGGCTCGCGTGCCCGATGCCGTAGTACTGCGAGAGGAGGCGGCCCATCTGCGTCAAGTTGGTGGCGAGGTAGGGCGACGGCGGCGGGTTGGCGAACGTGGCCGCATAGTCCTCGTTCTCCAGGACGATGACGAAGACGTGGCCGATGGTGTCGTGACGGACTTCTGGCAGCAGGCCGGGTGGAGAGGTCGTGGAGGAGCAGCCGGCGAGAGTGACGAGGAGGGCCAGCGCAAGCCCCAGGGTCCGCATGTTCGAGCAAACCCCGTCGCGGCTATGAACCCATGCGCACGGTCGTCGTTGGAAGCGCATTGCCACGGTGGCCAGATGGCCTGACTCTGTGGATCTCAGCGGGTCCAGCGTGACCCTTTGGCCTTTTGACGGGTCCCCTCCTGGCCGGGGCGTGCAGTTCGACAGCGTCCGCGACATCCTGGCAGGCTCGAAGACGGGCCAGGTGGTCCACCTGCGCGGCTGGGTCCACCGCCAGCGCAGCGCCGGCAAGATGGCCTTCGTCGTCCTGCGCGACGGCACCGGCACTGTGCAGTGCACCGTGAAGGCCGGCGTGGCCGACGACGCGAGCCTGGAGGCCGCCAAGTCCGCGCTCATCGAGTCGAGCGTCGAGCGCCTGGAGGGCACCGTGGTGGCCGACGAGCGCGCGCCCGGCGGCTTCGAGGTCAAGGCGACGCGGTTCAAGCTGCACCGGAAGGCCGACAACTTCCCGCTGCGCGGCGAGCAGGGCACCGAGTTCGAGCTGGACAAGCGTCACCTGTGGCTGCGCAGCACCGAGCTGTCCGCCATCCTGCGCGTCAAGGGCCGGCTCTACAAGGCCGTCCGCGACTTCTTCGACCAGGAGGGCTTCGTCGAGGTGGACCCCTCGGTCATCACGACGAACGCCTGCGAGGGCGGCAGCACGCTGTTCACGTTCGACTACTTCGGCCAGACGGCCTACCTCTCCCAGTCGGCGCAGATGTACCTTGAGGGCTGCATCTTCGGCCTCCCCAAGGTCTACTCCATCACGCCGAGCTTCCGCGCCGAGAAGAGCCGGACGAACAAGCACCTCACCGAGTTCCACCACCTGGAGGCTGAGTACGCCTGGTGGGATGCCGAGCAGAGCCGGCAGTTCCAGGAGCGGATGGTGACCTACCTCGCGCACACCATCGGCCGCGAGTGCCAGCCCGACCTGCGGCTGCTGGGCCAGGACCCCGAGCGGCTGCTGGCCGTGAAGGCGCCGTTCACGCGCATCGACTACGCCGAGGCGGTCGACCTGCTGCAGAAGAAGGGGTTCCACCTGCCCTACGGCGAGGACTTCGGCGTCCCGCACGAGAAGGCGCTCACCGAGGGCCGCACCAGCCCCATCTTCATCTGCGACTGGCCCGCCCGCATCAAGGCGTTCTACATGGCGGAGAAGCCCGGCACCGACCGCGTCTTCTGCAGCGACATGCTTGGGCCGGAGGGCTTCGGGGAAATCATCGGCGGCTCGCAGCGCAGCGAGGACATCGACTCGATGAAGAAACGGCTGCTGGCGCAGTGGCATGCCATGGGCGCGTCCAGCGACCACGACGACCGCAAGCAGTTCGGCCACGAGCGGCAGGCCATCGCCAAGCGGCTGGGGGACAAGGCGACCGACGAGATGGTCGACGCCGAGTACCTGCGTCCCTACGAGTGGTACTTCGACCTGCGCCGCTACGGCTCCGTCCCCCACAGCGGCTTCGGGCTGGGGATCGAACGGTTGCTCAGGTGGTTCACCAGCCAGGAGCATATCCGCGACATGCTGCCTTACCCGCGCACCCCGAGCCGGGCCTACCCCTAGGGGCGGGCCGCGCCCGCTGGCTGCGCAACTT
>JAIVGU010000349.1 GCA_020201445.1 Halobacteriales archaeon | reverse complement strand
TGGGTACACGGTGTTGGAAGATGCGCCAACGAGTTTCTACGAGAACATGTGCAAAGCAACCACGCATACAGGGCCGAAAGATTGAGTATTCTAGCCGGACGACGGCAGCCGCGTCAAGGAATGTGCTGGAGGCAGCGGTGGGGCGGCCGTGTAGCGGAGCACATATGGGGTCGGCAGGTTCCCAGGTGTCGTGGAAGAGGAGGTTCAGCGTTGGGAACGACTTGAGGCAGGCTTCGACGCGGCGCATCTGCATCCGACAAGGCAGGCGTGGCAAAAAGCAGCTCAAGGGGTGCTGAAAGAGTTCTTCGGTCGGTCCCCTGCGCGGGGCACCGTCGAGGACGTTTTCGTGAAAGCGGCCGCCGCCGTAACGCATGCGGCTTTCATGGCCAATCCTGATGCGGCGGCGAAGTTTGCCTGGGAAGGCTGGAACGACCAACCCGAGGCCCTGCACCCGCCTTTTCTTCACAAGAGCATCGAAGCCGCATGGCGGGATCTTCGAGAGCAAGTGCGCGTGCAGGACCTTGCGAGGCCTGCCCGTGCACTGCACAATTTGCTCATGTGTTTTGCAATCCTGGAATGGAGCGTCCGGCCCCACCTTGGATTGATGGTCGGACTCTCTCGCATTGCACAGGGCGAAACACCTTCACCGGCCGACATCATGCTGGAGGGAAGGGGAGGCCGACCAGCCAAAATCCGTAGCCTGGGTTCCATGATGAAAGAGTTTGAGGCGTCCATCGAGGGCCTGAAGTCGGTGGCCAGCCGCGAAGCGGAAGCCTTGCGTTACGTGTACAAGGTGATGAGCGATGAAGACGACGGCATCGGGCTTCTGTCGCTTCGCAACCTGATTGGTCACTTGGACCTGGATTTGACCGACAAGGGAGGGGTGGACTTGGGATTCAACCGCTTTCGCGGCAAGCGGATGCAAAGTGTGCCCCGGCTCGATTTGCGAGACTTGGAACGGATGGTGAACGGGCTTGACAGCCTCAACCGAGCGTTTGCCGCGTGGTCAGTCTTTGTCTCAAGGATGGCTGCCCGGGCACTCGCCTTCGAGCCGGAGAGGCGGGCCGAACGATTGGCACCAAGCCGCGAGCGGAGCAAATCAGCCGCTCAGCGGTTGGTCAAGGATTCATGAATCCATCCAGCAACGATCGGGTCTTGGAGATACCCGCTGATGCCGTGCCGGTTGTCGGTGCCGTTCCTCACTTCATTCCTGTTCTTGATGGTGGGCGTGATGGGGAATGTCTTGTCATCAAGCGGTCGCAGGGCAACCACATCGCGCTCGTCGTAGGCGTTGAACCATTCCCTCAGTCCAGGCGGCATGGCTAGTGCTGGTGGGATGATGAAGCGCTGGATGGCCTTGACCCCCAAGGGCGATCCGACGGTGATGTAGCGCTTGGCGCGCGCTGCTGCCCCCGCCTCGCGCAGCACATTGTAGGTGACCACGGTGCCAAGGGAGTGGGCGACCACGAGGCAGTCCCGGCCTTGAAGGCTGTCCGCCACGATGGCATTGACGGCGCGGCGGACCGCCTGGTTCGACAGATAGGCGTAGACGTCGCGGGTGAAGATGTCCAGCGTCTTCGATCCCATGGGCGTGCTGTCCAAGGCCCTCAGGATGGCTTGCACCCACTCCCAGTTCAGAGGTCCCTTCTGGGTCAGTTGGCCGGCGTAGTGCGCCATGATGTCGGCGTCTGTGAGCCCGGCACCCATGGCCAAGTCGTAGAGCAACTCACCGCGGAACACGGCCTCGTGCGACTCGATGGGCGCGCCTTTGGTCGTGACGTCGGCGAGCAGGGGCGCATCCAGCTCCTTGAGGAGGCGCATCAGTTCGTCGCCATAGAAAGGCATGCGGATGTTGAGGTTGGCTGGTGGGGAGAGCCCCGCAC
>JAIVGU010000348.1 GCA_020201445.1 Halobacteriales archaeon | reverse complement strand
ACGAGGTGACCATCAGGGGAAGAGGCGACCCATTGCCGGTCGGGCCACCTACGTGGACTCTGGTCGTAATGGCCGCGGGCCAGTTCCGTGGCGTTCCCCCAGGTCCGGCCCCCATCGTTGGATTCCTCGAAGAGCAGGGCGACGTCATCTCCCTCTCCCTGCATGCCCGCGTAGTAGAGCGTCCCCTGCGCATCCAAGGCAAGGGAACCGTCGTCGAAGATGCCTGCGGGCGCCTGCCCCACCTTTCTCTGGGCATCGAACACCGGAGCGTAGGTGCGCCCTCCGTCGCGGCTGGAGGACATGGCCCCGTTCACGGGCGCCAAAGCATAGAGGGTCCCGCCGCCCGCCACCAGGAACGGCTCCTCGGCCAGGACTGGACCTTTGATGAGGACAGGGGAATCGAAGCGAGGCTCCGCAAGCGCCGGGCGAGGGCTTGGTTCCATTGGAGGGCCGGCCTGGCTGGACGAAGGCGGCGCTGCGGGAGGGGCTCCCTGCGAGCAGCCGGCAAGCAGAAGGACCGCCACGGTGGCCGCCGCGATTGCTGGCTGCACAGCAAAGCCAGGAAGGCCCCCTATGAGGGGATTGTGGAGCAGGGCTGCAATCCCGTTTAGCTTGGAAGTGGTCTTCTGGGCTACCGCTTCTCGAACTGCATGCCCGGTTTGTAGCTGGAGACGCACTCGACCTTCTGCCCCATGGGCAGGTCCTTCGGCTTGCCGATCCAGGGAATCCAACCGGACACGCGGGGGCCGTCGTCCAACTGGATGAGCGCGAAGGCGAACGGGGTCTCGTTGAGGAACTGCTCCGACGCGACGGACTGGATGGTGTAGCTGACCACCTTGCCGGTGGTGGAGAACTGGCGCTGCTGGATCTTGGTGGAGTGGCACTTGGGGCAGCGCGTCATGGGGCTGATGCGGTCCAGCCTGCAGCCCGGGCAGTGGAACCCGATGAGCTTGCCGTCCTTGCGGGCGTCGGCCTGTTCCTTGAGGCTCAGCACCGGCCGCGCGGCGGCGTGGGGATCCTGGGCGCCGGCCTCGGGCGTGCTGGGCGGGCTGCCTTTCGCCAGGGCATGCAGTCCGGGCTCCGTCGCCGCGATGGCCTGCTCCTGCCGGTCCATGCTCAGGACCTCCGTGACAGGATGTTGACCACGACCGTGCCGCCGGTCGCGCCCACGTTGTGCGTGAGGCCCCGCCGCGCCTGCTCGACCTGGCGGCCACCGGCTTCCCCGAGCAGTTGCTCGTAGACCTCGACGACCTGGCCGACTCCCGTGGCGCCGACGGGGTGACCCTTGGCCTTGAGGCCGCCGCTGGGATTGACCGGGTGCCTGCCGCCGATGCGGGTGTCGCCGGCCACACTGGCCTTGGCACCGGTGCCGCGCCTGAACAACCCCAGGTCCTCGATGGCGGCGACCTCCGCGATGGTGAAGCAGTCGTGCACCTCGAACAGGTCGATGTCCTCCACCTTGAGCCTCGCCTGCCTCAGGGCGGCCTGGCTGGCCAGGACGGCGCCGGGGAGGCTGGTGAGGTCTTCACGGTCATGCAGGCTCGCGATGCTGCCGGCACGCTGGCTCGCCTCGACGTGGACGGGGGTGTCGGTGAGTTCCTTTGCCATCTCCTCACTGCACAGGATGGCGGCCGCGGCGCCGTCGCTGAACGGGCAGGCGTCGTAGAGCTTGAGCGGGTCGGCCACCTTCATCGAGCTCATGACGTCCTCCAGGGTGATGCGCTTGCGCAGGTGCGCGATGGGGTTGTGCGTGGCGTTCTCGTGGTTCTTGACCGCCACCGCGGCCAGGTCCTGCTCCGTGGCGTCGTAGCGGTCGAAGTAGGCGCGCGCCATCGTGGCGTAGAGGCCGGGGAACGAGCAGCCGTTGCCGCCCTCGAACGTGTAGTCG
>JAIVGU010000032.1 GCA_020201445.1 Halobacteriales archaeon | reverse complement strand
AGCCTGCGCCGAAGGGCACCCGCCGCTCGCCGCGCGCCAGCGTCGGCATCACCTGGGGCTTGGCCGACGAGATCGATGCCCTGGTGCGCAACCCGCGCTTCGGCTTCACCGACCGCAACGACTTTGCCAACCGCGCCTGCGCCGAGTTGGTGGAGCGCTGCCGCGGCGTCCTCTTCGAGGAGCTGGTCGCCAAGGCCATCCAGGAGGGCCGGCCCGCGCCGCTGGAGGAGTTGCGCAAGCTCGGCTTCCGCCTTCCCCTCCCTCAGGAGAACGCCGGGTCGAGGCCGTCACCGGCCAGGTAGGCGCTGGCGAAGCTGCCACGCGCGGCGCGGAACCAGGCGTCGCCGACGAGCGGGTCGTACACCGGCTTCCTGACCTCCTGGGTGAAGGCCAGCGCGTCCGCCGTCGCCGCCCGGCGCAGCCACGCCACGGCGTCCTGGTGGCGCGCCAGCATCATCGCGCTGCTGCTTGCCATCGCCGCCACCTCGAAGCTCTCCGGCCCGGGCGGCATCAGCGTGAACACGCCGTCGAGGGCGTCGAGCGCGGCGGCGTAGTCGCCCCGCTTGACCAGGATGGCGGCCTCCAGCAGCCGCGCGTCGGTGGAGTCGGGGAACCAGCGCAGCGCCTGCCGGACCCGCCGCCGCGCGCTGCGCAGCCGGCTCGCCGTGGCGGCGTCGCGGGCGAGCGCCCAGAACCCGGTGCCGCGGCGCTCGCGCCAGGTCAGCGGCTGCGCCAGCAGAGGCGCCGTCCCCCAGCTTGCGTCGCGCCCCAGGCGGGCCCGCCGCGCCTCGGCGGCTCCCCACAGCACGACGAGGAGGCCCAGCGCCCACGCCACCGGCTGCGCGGCGGCGGGAAGGCGAGGGGCCGTGACGAGCGCGACCGCGGCGCCGTCGACGGAGACGCTGGCGGCCTCACCGTCCAGGGTGGCGGCGAACGGCTTGCCCGTCCCGGCGCCCCACAGCCCCAGCGCCGCGTCGCCCTCGACGCCGACGGAGTTGCCGCGCAGCGCCACCAGGTGCCCGGCCGCGTCGAGGCGCCCCGACGCCACCTGAACCAGGAGGCTGCGGGTCACGAGCGTGCTGCCGCTGCCCGTGTAGAGCAGCGCGCCCGACGCGCAGAGCGCCGGGATGGAGAGGGTGCCGCCGGTGGCCACCAGGTAAAGCTCCTCCCGCGCGCGGACGTGGCCGCTGGGATCCGGCGCCCACGACGGGTGGTCGCCGCTGCGCAGGTCGGTGTCCCCGCTGGCGGACTCCAGGGTGGCGTTCCACGCCCACAGCGAGAGCGTGAAGTTGCCTGCGACCTCGACCGCGGCGCCGTCCAGGCAGCCCCAGCCAACCGCGTGCGTGAGGTCGCGGGCGGCGGCGCCGCGCTGGAGGTTGACGAGGGGCTGGCGCACGACGGCGTCGCGGGTGGCGGGGTGCGCCTGCGCGCAGGGGCTCGCCACGGTGACGCGGGGCGGGTCGAACGGGTCGGTCGCCAGCAGGGTCCAGCGGTAGCCCGCGGCGTTGGCGGTGCCCTCCACCACGGCGTCGGCGTAGGTGCGCGGTGGGTCGGTCGTGGGCTGGACGCGGATGGGATTGACCGGGTTGACGGGGGCGACGCCGGTGCGGTCGGTCTCGACGCGCAGGAGCGGGGCGCGCAGGGTGAAGGCGGGGCTGGCCTGCGCTCCGAGCAGGTCCTGCTGCTCCTGCCAAAGCGCCACGAGCGGGCCCTCGACGCGGGCGGCGTGGGCGACGGCGCCGGTGGCCTCCAGGAGCCCCTGCAGCCGCGACGTGCCGGCGGTGGCGACGGGCGCGAGGAGGAGCAGGGCGAGGGCCAGGGTCGGGAGAAGGCTGCGCGGCCGGGTGCGTCGCATGCGGGCCTCACGCGATGAACGGCAGGCACTCGTCGTAGACGGCGACGGCCACGAACGGGTAGTGTGTGTAGATGTCGGTGCCCAGCGGCGGGCAGCCCGGGATGCCCACCAGCGGCCCCTCGGTCTGGATGGGCGGCGCCGGCGCGACGCGCAGGTGGCCGACCAGGAGGAAGGCCGGCAGGCTCTCGCCGCCGTCCTGCGCGAGGGCGGTGACGGAGTAGAGGACCGGGTCGCCCAGCGCCACGTTGAGGTGCCGGTCGTGCAGGATGGTGGCGAGGACGCCGTCGGCGTAGACGGCGTAGGAGAGCGGCTCGCCGGCGGCGTCCAGCGGCGGCGACCACGACAGCTCCACCGTGCCGTTGGGGCCGGCGGCGGCCTGGAAGTCCATGGGCGGGAGCGGGAGGGGCGACGCCGTTGCGGCGCCGGCCAGGCAGAGGAGGGCCGCGAGGGGCAGGGTGGCGAGCCAATGGGTCAAGCGAATCACCACGGGCCGCACACCGCCGGGGTGCAATAAGCCAAATGGCCAAAGTGGGCGCATTTCACCGCAAACGCCCACTTTTCACGAATGGTTGGTGCCTCATTGTGGGGGTTTTCGGGGCCGCCGAGGCCGCGGAAGGAGCAAACCGTCGACCAAGTTGGCATGATGACGAATCACCACTTTGGGGACTCGGCGCTGCGCCGCCACAGCCGGGGGGGGGGGTGCGGCGGGCAGGCGATGCTTGCGCGCTGGAACGGCACGGCTGCGATGCCATCCCTGTTCCACGCGGGCCCGATTGCCGTTCCACGCCCGCTCTTGGCTAACCGAACTGGCCACAACGGGGGATTGCTATTTACGGAGCCTCCCGCATCGGCTCGGCACCAGGTGCATTTTCGTGCAGGAAACCGCCGCCGTCCTCGAGCTCACCCTCCAGCCGACCTACCGCCGCCCGCAGGTGCGGCCGCTCAAGATCTTCGCCGTCGACCCGATGCAGGGGCGCACCGCCGGCAACCGGGTCACCATCGACCTGGAGAACGAGCCCCTCAAGCCCGGCCCGGTCGGCGAGCGCATCGAGGTGGTGGACTACGACGGCGCGCACGGCCGCTTCTACCCCGCCGTCGACCTCGACCACCCGCTGCTGCTGATGAACGACGGCATGGACCCCACCGAGTCCGACCCGCGCTTCCACGCCCAGATGGCCTACGCCGTGGCGATGCGGACCCTGCAGAACTTCGACCGCGCCCTCGGCCGCCGCCTCAGCCTCGGCAGCGGGCACGGCCGCGGCAAGCTGCGCCTCTACCCGCACGCCTTCCACGGCGCCAACGCCTTCTTCGACCCCAAACTCAACGCCGTGCTGTTCGGCTACTTCCGCGCCGACCGCCAGAGCCCGGGCCAGAACCTGCCCGGCCAGACCGTCTTCACCTGCCTGTCGCACGACATCATCGCGCACGAGGTGACGCACGCCTGCGTCCACCACCTGCGCCGCCACTTCCTGGAGCCCAGCAACGAGGACGTGCCCGCGTTCCACGAGGCGTTCGCCGACCTGGTCGCCCTGTTCCAGCACTTCTCCTACAAGGAGCTGCTGCGCGAGCAGATGCAGCGCAGCCGCGGCGACCTGCGCGAGCGCTCCACCCTGGTCGACCTCGCGGGGCAGTTCGGGCAGGCCACCGGCACCGGACGCGCGCTGCGCACCGCCATCGACGTCCCCGACCAGAAGCGCCTGGAGGCCGCCAGCGAGCCGCACGAGCGCGGCTCCATCCTGGTCGCCGCGGTGTTCGACGCCTTCTTCCAGACCTACGGCCGCCGCACCGACGACCTGCTGCGCATCGCCACCGGCGGCACCGGCAGGCTCCCCGACGGCGCGCTGCACCCCGACCTCGTCGCCCGCATCGCCGGCGAGGCGGCGCGCACGGCGCAGCAGTACCTCACGATGTGCATCCGCGCCTTCGACTACCTGCCGCCGGTGGACATCACCTTCGGCGACTACCTGCGCGCCCTGGTGACCGCCGACCGCGAGCTGGCGCCCGACGACGAGTGGGGCCAGCGCGCCGCCCTCATCGAGGCGTTCCGCCGCCGCGGCATCTACCCCGCCGGCGTCTTCTCGCTCGCCGAGGAGTCGCTGCTGTGGGAGGCGGCGCCCGCCACCTTCCCCACCCTCGAGCTCGGCGACGCCGACACCGACATCCTCGACGAGTTCGTCTCCGCCGCCACCGCGTTCAGCCGCGAGCGCCCCGCCCCCGCCAAGCCGGAGCCGGAGCCCGCGGACGCCGCCCTGCGCAACCGCCTGAAGGAGTACCGCGAGAAGGCGCGCTACCCGACCGAGGCCGCCGGCGGCGAGAAGGACCCGCGCGCCTTCTACCGCCGCCTGCACGCCTTCGCCATGGCCAACCGCGGCCTGCTCCAACTCCACCCCGAGCACACCATCGCCGTTGACGGCGCGCACACCGTCTTCCGCGTCTCCCCCAACGGCCAGCTCCTCATCGAGTTCATCGTGCAGTACACCCAGGCCGCGCCGGACGCCGACCCCGAGCTGGGCGGCCTGCCCCTGCGCGGCGGCACCACCGTCGTCGCCTCCTGGGACGGCACCATCCGCTACGTCATCGCCAAGCCGCTGCCCAACCCGACCCTGACGCAGGGCCAGCGCGCCGCCGCCGTGGCGCGCCGCGAGCGCCAGAAGGCCTACGTCGCCCGCTGCGACGCCGCCGACCCCAACTCCGCCTACCTCGACGCGAAGGCCTTCGGCGAGCGCATGCGGCTCCGCATGGGCCTGCGCGCCCTGCACGACGGAGGGCTGGCATGACCGCGAAGAAGGCGATCGTCCGCATGTACAACGTCGGCTTCGGCGACGCCTTCCTCATCCTCCTCCCCGGCAAGGGGCGGCCGCACCGCATCCTCGTCGACTGCGGCAGCATCAAGGCCAACGGCGTCCCCATGCAGGGGGTCGTCGACCAGATCGTCGCCGACGCCACCGACAAGGACGGCACCCCCCGCATCGACCTCGTCATCGCCACCCACCGCCACCGCGACCACGTCCTCGGCTTCGAGCAGGAGGGCTGGGAGAAGGTGGAGGTCGGCGAGGTGTGGCTGCCGTGGACGGAGGACCCCGACGACCCCAAGGCGCGCCGCATCCGCGAGACCCAGAGCGGCCTCGCCGCCGCCCTCGTCCCGCGCCTGCAGGCCCGCCTCGCCGCCGGCTCCGACCCCGCCGGCAAGGCCGCCCTCGACATGGCCCTCAACGCCCTCACCAACGAGGCCGCCATGGCGACCCTGCACCATGGCTTCGCCGGCACCCCGACGCGCCGCTACCTCTCGGCCCAGACGAAGCCCCTCACGACGCCGCACATCCCCGGCGCGAGCTTCCACATCCTCGGCCCCTCCCGCGACGAGGCGGTCATCCGCGACATGGACCCCCCGAAGAACCAGTCCTACCTCGCCCACCTCGCAAGCCTCGACCCCGGCACCGGCGGCGCCCCCGAGCCCTTCGGCGCCGAGTGGCACGGCCACGCCAGCCCGCCCACCGGCGCCACGCTGACCGCGGCGGACAAAGAGCGCATCGACGCCTTCAGCGAGGACGTCGGCGGCCTCGCGGCCGTCGCCCTCGACAAGGCCGTCAACGGCACCAGCCTCCTCATCGTCCTCAAGGTCGGCAAGGCCCACCTCCTGCTCCCCGGCGACGCCCAGTGGGGCACCTGGAACGCCGCGCTGCAGGTCCCCGAGTGGCAGGCCCTCCTGCGCAAGACGACGTTCTACAAGGTCGGCCACCACGGCAGCCACAACGCCACCCCGCGCGGCCTCGTCGACGACCTCCTGCCGAAGGACTTCTGGGCGATGGCCTCCACCATGGGCGTCGACCAATGGCCCAACATCCCCAAGAAAGAGCTCCTCGCCGCGCTGGGCAAGCACAGCCCCCGCATCGCACGGTCCGACCGGCCGCAGGACGCGCCGAAGCCGTGGTTCAACACGGCACCGGGGTATGTCGAGGCCAGCATCCCGATGTGACGGCCATCGCAAGCACGACGGAGGACGGAGTGGGGCCATTGCGATTTGAACGCAAGTCAACTGCACCCCAAGCAGCTAGGATACCAAGCTACCCCATGGCCCCTGCTGCTCCCGGGCGCTGCGGGGAGGCATCATCGCCGAAGCTTGCCTCCCTGGGGTGACCCGGGAACAGACCCAAGGGACCGAGGCCCCTTGGCGCATCTTCGCGGACTTGGGCACGGTATAAGGCCTATTCGGGGCGGGGTCGCCGGTTGCGGGCGGCTTTTCTACCGGGCACGTCGTGCTGTGGGCGTGAAGGTGGAGGTGAGCCACGGCCGCTGCATCAGTTGCGCCGGCTGCGTGGGCGTCTGCCCGGTGGACACCATCACGCTGAAGGAGCTGCACCTGGCCATCGACCAGGGGCCGTGCATCAGTTGCGGCCTCTGCATCCAGTTCTGCCCGGTGGGCGCGTTGACGCCGGGGGCGGACTACGGGGTGGCGCCGCCGACGCGCAAGCCGGACCGCGTCATCGTTGTGTGATTCGTGGGAGTCCAGTGATTCGAGGAGAAGTCCAGTGAAAGAAGCTGCCCCTGCCTTGGCTTTTCCCTGAACTTGCATCCACTCACTGAACTCCCAGGGCATCCCGCCGTTTTTATGCCCGCTCCCGGTGGGAGTGGATGGATGCCTGCCCTCGCCGGAAGCCCCGCGCTCACCGTCACCGACAAGCGCCTGGCGACGCTGCGGCCCGGCACCATCCCGCGCGCCGCCGACACGGAGGTGGACGTCCTGGTGGTGGGGCTCGGCCCCGGCGGCCTCATCGCGTGCCGCGAGTTCGCCAGGCAGGGCTTCTCGGTCCTCGGCATCGACCGCAAGCAGGAGCTGGGCTGGCCCAAGCGCTGCGCCGAGGGCGTGAGCGACGAGGGGCTGGCGTGGTGCGGCGTCACTCCTGACCCGGCGTGGGCCTACGGG
>JAIVGU010000215.1 GCA_020201445.1 Halobacteriales archaeon | reverse complement strand
GACCATGGGGCGGCACCACAACCGGAGGCGTCGGGATAACGGTTGCGCGGCCCGAACCCGTGCCAGACATGGGCCGGTCCACAAAATCCTGACAGATTCCGGTGCAACGTTACCCCTTCAGGTACAGCATGGAGACAAGACCTACGCCAAGGCCCCCTACCCAATGCCGTGCTAGACGCAGCTCGACTGGTGGACAATCAAGCGGTAATGCATCGCCAGGTAGTTGGCGACTACCGTTTGGCCGATGAATGTGAAGTCCCCTTTCAAATCCACAGTGTATGTTCTCGCTGGCGCATTGATGAAAGCCAAGACGCCTACGCAGTCGGTTGTTACGGAATCCCCTCTGACATACATGGTCGCCCACTCAGCGAAGACATTGGAGTCCAAACAGGAGTCGGGGATGAACTGGAAATAGGTGTTGCCCTGCGCTGTAGTTGCAACCGTGAAGGTGAGGGTGTTCCCGCCCACCAGGGTCCCCGCGAATGTCTGGTCCGGTGGGCACGTCGTTGCCGAGGCGGCCGTAGCAGTCAGCAGGAGTGTCAGGCAAAGGCTAGCCAAGAAAAGTCGTAGATGGGCCATGCGTGTGCCCCATGCATTTCTCTATTATATGTGTAGGGGAGGCATCCGACGGGGAGCGACCTGTCGCTGCAGTCTCCGACGAACCACAGATTGAACAGAACACCTCGTTTTGCTGGTTGAGCGCGAACTGCACAGATGCTTTCCCTGCGTGCATCGTGAGGAAGGCATCTATGCAATTGTGGTGGGACCAGGAAGCCCCGAGGTTTCAGTGCAACCTGCGTTTGCCTTCAGGGCCACTGGGAAAACGGAACGGGCCCGCGTCCTTACGCGGAGCAGCGGCTCTGGTAGACGACGAGCTGGAAGGGCAGGGCGCCCAGGCCGTCCACGTCGAGATAGTCGCCGTGCAGCCGCACGGTGTAGGTCCCCGCGTTGGCGTTGCCGAGGCCCAAGCCCAGGCCGCAGTCGCCGGTCATGCTGCCGCCGGCCACGGTCATGGTGACCGTCTGGAGGCCGTCCACGTCGGAGCAGTATTTGGGCATGAAGATGAAGTACGTGTCCCCCTTGACCGTGGTGGTCACGCTGAGGACTGTGTCGCTGCCAGGTGTGAGCGTGCCGCTGAGGCGCTGCTCCGGGGGGCAGGCGGCGGCGGAGACGTTCGAGGCGGCGAGGGCGAGCAGGACGGCGAGGCAGGCGAGCAGGGGCCGGGGGCGGGCCATGCCGGCGGTGTGGTGAGGAGTCATATCAAAAACCAACCCATGAACCAGTGAAACGAGAAGCTGTGGACAGAATCGGGAAGAAGGAAGAGGGGGGAAGAGGGAAAGAGGGGGGAAGAAGAGCCCCGCTACGGGGCCTGGCAGTCGCGCTGCGAGACCATGAGCTGGTACGGGAGGGCGGCCATGCCGTCCATCGCCAGGAAGTGGCCGCGCAGCTGCACGGTGTAGATGCCCGGGGAGGCCTGGACGAGGGTGATCGCCAGCGACCCGGTGCCCGTCATGCTGTTGCCGGCGACGGTCATCGAGACCGTCTGGCCCAGTTGGCCCCAGAAGGGGTTGGCGGGCACGAACTGGAAGGTCGTGTTGGCCCGCAGGGCGATGCCGATGCGGATGGCGTCGGTCTCGCCCGGCAGCAGCGTGCCGCTGAAAGTCTGGGTCGTGCCGAAGGGGCAGGAGCCCGCCGCGGCGCCGGGGGCCACCACGAGGGTGGCCAGGCAGGCGGAGGCCAGGCAGGCAAAGCGGAGAAGAGTGCCATGCATGGTCTCAGCTCCAGCTCACCGTCGCGCAGTCGGTGGTGCAGGCCGCCCCGGTGTGCTGGGCGCCCGTGAAGGTCAGCGTCGTGGTGTAGACGCCGGCCAGCGCGTCCGCTGGCACGTCCACCGCGAGGTAGACGATGCGGCTGGCGCCGGGGGCGAGGTTGAACCCGGCGTCACGCTTGGGGTTCGACCCGGCCGCGGGGAAGTCCGTCCCCCCCGCCGAGGTCGTGGGGCCGTACCAGATCTTGGTCGCCGGGATGACGGTGGCGCCCTTGACCAAGTCGGTGGCGTGCAGCGTGTTGTCGAGCGGGACGTTCCCCAGGTTGGTGAGGGTCATGGGGACGCCTGTGCTCTTGCTGCCCATCTGCAGGCTGCCGAAGTCGAACGTGCTCAGGCTGGCCTTCAGCAGGAGCAGCGTGCCGTACTGGAACATCTTCGGGGCCGCGGTGTTGTCGACGTAGGCCTGGCCGCTCGCCTGGATGGCGGCGTCGGCGGCCTTGACGACGATCTTGTAGAACTCGACGCCCGTGGCGGGCACGTCGGTGGACTTGATCTCGAACTCGGCGTAGTACTCCTTGGTGATGGAGGAGCTGGTGCCGAGGAGCTTGGCGGCGGCGAACTCGGTGTGGACGCTGCCGTTGGGCCGCAGCAGGCGGACCTGGGCGTCCTTGATGTCGGCGCTGCCGTCCGCGTCCGTCACGAAGAAGCGGTACTGCACGAAGACGCTCTCCCCCTCGGGGCGGGGGATGATGGGGTCCACGCTGACCTGGACGGGGGCGTTCTGGCTCACCCAGTTCGCGAACTCCACGTCGGTGTGGAAGGTGCTCGCCAGCGCGATGTACGCGACGTAGGCGGGCGAGGCGCCGGGGGCCGAGATGACCGGCGGCGAGTTGACCGGCGGAACGACCGTTCCTGTGCCGGAGACCTGGGCGTAGACAGGGAGGCCGACCAGGATGGTGCCGGCCAGTGTCAACGTTGTGTAGAGGACCTTGAGTTTCAAGGTGCGGTGGGGCATGGTGTCACGTCTCCTTTTGTCAAGTGTTGTGCCGGCCCGCGAGGGGCCGGACCAGCCCCCGCTGTTGCACGTCAACTATTTGAACTTGACTGGAGCGTTCAAGTATCCGCCTGAGACGCCCTTTAAACCACCCGGTTTGTCCTCGGTGGCCTTCCCGCTGCCCTTCCGAAGGAGGTTCCGGGGCGCGCGGCGCAGCCACGTCAGGGCCCGCGCGAGCCACGGCCTGGAGGGCTTCTGGGGCGGCGCAGGGCCGGCATGGGACCCTGCGGCGCGGCGGAACAGGAACCAGCCCCAGGAGCGCTGGGCGCGGGGGGGCTGCGCGGCGGCGGCCAGCTCGGGGCGGGCGCGCAGCCACGCGGGGGAGGGCGTGCCCGGCCCGGCCTCGGCGGGCGGGGGGTCGCGCTTCTCGCGGCGGAACGCCCGGCGCCACAGGGCAAGCAGGCCCAGCAGGCCGACGAGCAGCAGCAGGAGGCCCAGCGGGGTCCCCAGCCACGCCGGGAGGTGGAGGGTGAGGCCGGGCAGGTGCAGGAAGCTTGGCGCGGCGGCGGAGACCTCGAACGCGGCCTCCTGGTCCTCGGTGACGAGGCCGTCGTAGACGGCGTGCCCGCGCACCAGGTAGGTTCCCGCCTGGCCCGGGGTGTAGGCGGCGAGCAGGGTGGCGTTGCGCTGCGCCCCGACCGCCACCGGGGCGGCCTCGAGGGTGGCGACGGGCGTCCCGTCGCGCAGGACCGTGCCCGTGAAGCGGACCTCCGTGAGGTCGAGCGCCCCCTCGTTGCGGAAGAGCGCCAGGACCCGGACCTCCTCGCCCGCCTTCGGCTCCGGGGGCGCCACGGAGAGCAGGGGCAGCGTGCCCAGCCGGAACTTGGCGCCCGGCCCGGCCACCTGGAACAGGCCCTGCTCGGTGCGCAGCACCTTGGAGGAGCCCTTCAGGGTGGCCGTGAGGGTGTAGGCGTACTGCCCCTCCGGCAGGTCCACGGTGGCGTTGAAGGTGTCCGTGCGGCGGTCCCCCGCCGTGAGGGGCGCCGCGTCGAACGTGGTGTGGAGGTGGACGGTGGCGCGGGCGACGTCGAGCACGGACACCTCGAGGCGGTAGGCGTCCTGCACGTTGCCGCGGTTGCGCGCGTCCACCGCGACGGGCAGCGGCTCCCCGACGTGGATGTTGGCGACGCGCATCGCCTCGACGGCCAGGTCGTGGACGGCGGTGGGGTCGACGCTGATGTCGAGCAGGCCGCTGACGCCGGAGAGCACCTGGTTGCCGGCCGCGCCGGCCGACGCAACGGGGATGAAGTCGATGCGGCCGAGGTGGCGCCCCTTCGCGGCGTCGTGGGGGACGTCGATGCGCAGCGTGACCTCCGCCTGGCCGTCGGGGCCGAGGTGGAACGCCGCGGGGACCGCCGTGATCCAGGCGCCCGCCGGCTCCGCCCCCGTGGCGGTGACGTCGACCTCCTCGCCGCCGCTGTTGAAGACGGTCAGGTGGGCGATGCGCGTCTCGCCGGGGACGAGGGGGGGCGTGGTGAGCGCGAGCGTGGGCGGGGAGAGGGCCAGCGAGGCGACGGGGGCCTGGGCCGCCCCGAGGGCCGTGGCCCACAGGAGGGCCGCCAAGCCCAAGGCCCCCAAGCCGGTGCGGCCGTCCACGACCCCGCTGGGTGCGCGGCCCTATTTGCCGGGTCGAGTGTCGCTCCCCGGACACACACGCGCCGCCCCGCGCTTCGCCCGCCAAGCGGAAGCCAAGCCTTTCTAGCGTGCACCGCATCGACTCCAGCATGGCTGCAAAGACCGCCAGCAAGAAGGCCGCCAAGGCCGCCCCCAAGAAGGCCCCCGCGAAGAAGGCCGCTGCCAAGAGGGCGGCGCCGCCCGCCGCGTCCGCGCAGGGCCAGGAGGCGCACGCCAAGGCGGTGGAGCGCAAGCTCGCGCAGGCGGAGCACCAGCACCAGGACCCGCGCGGCCCGGCGCACCAGTCCAACCCCGCGGCGCAGGCGCACGGCAACGACCCCCGCAAGGACCAGGGCGCCATCAAGAACCGCGGCGTCCCGCGCATGAACAAGATCGTCAACTGGTTCCGCCGCGGCCAGGGCCGCTGACGCCGAAACGGGATTCGCCTCCGCTTCGCTCCGGCGAACCCGTTTCGCCGCAAGTCAAGCCCCTGGGGCCCTCCGGGCCCCAGACCCCTCGGAGGAAGGGGTGGCCGCTCGCAGCGGCGGCGCTCACCGCGCCGCCGGCTCCTTCCCTTGCGCGCGTCTCGCTGCGCTCGGCGCTTGCGCGGGGCCTTCGGCGCGGCCACGCGTGGCGAAGTGGCAGGCGGCACCTGAAGGTTGGGGCGGCCCCTCCGCCGACCGCGAACGGCGCGCAGCGAAGGAAAACGTTCACGTGGTTTCGCGGTCTGGGCGCAGGGAGCGCGACCCCTCCGTTTCCTAACCGCTTTTGGACCCCAGCGTTTCGTGTGCAGCCCAAACATCTCTGGAGACCGGCAAGCCGGAGGCTTCTCGTTTCCCGTCATATACCGCCCGCCTCTCGCGAGCCTCCGCGCCGGGGATACTTTCAGTCTCCTCTCTCCCTGGCGCGCCTATCACCCTCCGGAGCCCTCCTTGATGCAGTCGATGCCGCCCGTCCAGCTCACCGTCCAAGACGCCCAACTGGCGGCGAAGTGGGACTCGTTCCTCCAGGACTACATGAAGGCGCAGATCCAGCAGGCGGCGCTGGACTTCCCGGAGACCCGCAGCGTCACCGTCGCGTTCAACGACATCCAGCTCCGCGACCCCGACCTCGCCAACTACCTCCTCCACAAGCCCGCGCAGAGCCTCCGCCTCGGCGCCCAGGTCCTGCACCAGGTCGACGTCACGGTGGACCCCCGGCCCAAGCTGCACCTGCGCATCACCGGGCTGCCCGACTCGCAGCGCATCATCCCGCGCAACCTGCGCGCCGAGCACTTGGGCAAGTTCCTCGCCGTCGAGGGGCTCGTCAAGAAGGTCACCGAGGTGCGCCCCACCGTCCAGGAGGCGGTCTTCGAGTGCAAGGTCTGCACCACCCAGGTGCGCATCCTGCAGGACGACGAGTTCCTGGCCGAGCCCGTGCTGTGCGAGACCTGCGACGCGCAGCGCCCCTGGCGGTTCGTGGAGGAGGACAGCCGCTACCTCGACCACCAGAAGGTCGAGATCCAGGAGGCGCCCGAGGGCCTGCGCGGCGGCAGCCAGCCGGAGCGCCTCACCATCCACCTCCAGGACGACCTCGTCCACAAGGTGGCGCCCGGCGACCGCATCCGCATCAACGGCATCCTCACCACGCAGGCGCGCCGCCAGGGCAGCCAGAAGCGCGTCGAGTTCAACAAGGTCCTCAACGGCGTCAGCATCGAGGTGCAGCAGCAGGAGTTCAGCGAGGTGCAGTACACCGCCGAGGAGGAGGACCAGATCATGACCCTCGGCGAGGACCCGCGCATCTACGACCGCCTGCGCGCCAGCTTCGCCCCCACCATCTACGGCCTCGACATGGAGAAGGACGCCCTCATCCTGAGCCTCTTCGGCGGCGTCGAGAAGACCTACCGGGACGGCAGCCGCAGCCGCGGCGACATCCACGTCCTCCTCGTCGGCGACCCCGGGGTGGCCAAGTCGCAGCTCCTGCGCTACCTCTCCAAGCTCGCCCCGCGCGCCATCTTCACCTCCGGCAAGGGCGCCAGCGCCGCCGGCCTCACCGCCGCCGCCGTGAAGGACGACTTCGGCGAGGGCCAGTGGACCCTCGAGGCCGGCGCCCTCGTCCTGGCCGACAAGGGCATCGCCTGCATCGACGAGCTGGACAAGATGGACAAGAACGACCAGTCCTCGATGCACCAGGCGATGGAGCAGCAGGAAATCTCCATCGCCAAAGCCGGCATCTCGGCCACCCTCAAGTCGCGCTGCGCGGTCATCGGCGCCGCCAACCCCAAGCTGGGCCGCTTCGACGAGTTCACACCCATCCACGAGCAGATCAACATGCCGCCGGCCCTGCTGAGCCGCTTCGACCTCATCTTCAGCCTGCTCGACAAGCCCGGCCGCGACAAGGACAGCCAGCTCGCCAGCCACCTCCTCAAG
>JAIVGU010000214.1 GCA_020201445.1 Halobacteriales archaeon | reverse complement strand
GCCCGCGACGAGGTGAGCTGGGCCGAGATGGTGGGCGACGGCCGCGGCACAGTCGGCGGCGCCACCTCCTCGGTGGGGCTCAGCGACCACCTGGTGACGCATGGCTGAGCCCGCGCCGCCCGCCGCCGCGGCCACCGCGTTCCCGGTGGCCCGCTTCCCGCCCGGCCCCCGCGTGCGGGAGTGGGCGCAGGAGCACCGCTTCAGTGATTGGATGGTCGCCCGCCTGGTGCGCCTCACCGACCAGCCCAGCGTCCTGCTCGACGGCCTGCGCCGCAAGCCTCCGCGCTACCTGCGCGTCAACCCGCTGCGCGCCGACGTGGATGAGGTGCAGAAGCGCCTTGGCGCGCGCGGCTTCCAACTGAGCCGCACCGACCTCGACCGCCAGGTGCTGCGCATCCGGCAGGCCCCCATCAGCGCCGGCGCCACCATCGAGCACATGCTCGGCATGACGACGCTGCAGGACCTTGCCAGCGCCAGCGCCCCGCTTGCGTTGCAGGCGAAGCCCGGCGACGTCGTGGCGGACCTCGCCGCGGCCCCCGGCGTCAAGACGATGCACGTCGCGGGCGACCTGGGCGGCCGCGGCGCCATCGTGGCCGTTGAGCCGGACGGGGACCGGATGCGCGCCCTCCGCTTCAACCTGGAGCGCACCGGGGTCACCACGGCGGTGCTGCGGAAGCATGAGGCCCAGAAGCTTCCCGGCGAGGCGTGGGCGGACAAGGTGCTGCTCGACGCCCCCTGCACCGGCGAGGGCACCATCCCGAAGGACCGCAACCGCCGCTTCGCCAAGCCCGAGGAGATCCCCACGCTCTGCGCCATCCAGTCGGAGCTGGTGGACACCGCCGACCGCGTGCTCAAGCCCGGCGGCACGCTGGTCTACGCGACCTGCACCTTCGCACCGGAGGAGAACGAGGCGCAGGTGCAGCGCCTGCTGGAGCGCGGCTACCGCATGGAGACGCTGCCGTTCGACCGCGTCGGCGGCGTCCCGCTCGCCCAGGGCGTCACCGAGTGGCCCGGCTACACGCTCGACCCCAGCCTGGCCAAGGCGCGGCGCTTCCTGCCCGGCATCCACCCGACGCTCGGCTTCTTCGTGGCGCGGCTCACCAAAGGGGCCGGCGCATGAGGCGGCCGACGCTCGACGAGGAGACCGCCGTCCTCGGCTTCTTCGAGGCGATGGAGAGGGGGCTCGCCGCGAAGGTGCTCGGCCTCAACGACCTCGCCATCGTCGAGCGCGACGGCAACCAGTTCGTCTGCCTCGCCGGCTCCAGCCTGCACGGGCTTCCCCCCGGGCTGCTGGAGGGCTGCGACGCGGCGGGCCTCCCCATCGGGACGCTGGAGCGCGGCGGGTTCCACCTCGACCTCCAGGGCGCCGTCCTGCTGGCGCGCAAGACCGAGCGGCAGACGGTGCGTGTCACCGAGCACGCCGCGCGCCTGTTCCTCTACGGCCGCAACGTCCTGGGCGACTCGGTGGAGCGGCACGACCCGCGCCTGGAGCGCGACGACGCCTGCATCGTCACCAACCCGCGCGGCGAGGCGATGGGCATCGGCGTCGTGGTGGGGCCGTTCAAGGGCGGGCGCGAGGCCGTGAAGCCGGTCATCGACCTGGGAACGTATCTCCGCGACCAGGACGGGGGCGAGGAATGACCACAGGGCGTTCCTCGCCAACGAGCGAAGCGAGTGGACCTTCCGGTGCGCCAGCGCCGGACGGGGGCGAGGAGGAATGACCGCAGGCTCGGAGGCCCAGGAGATGCCCGCAACCGCGCCCAAGAAGGAGTACACGGTCATCGTCGCCATCCGCGAGAGCCGCGACGGGCGGGAGTTCCTGATGGTCCAGCACAAGGCGCGCGGCTGGGAGCTGCCCGGCGGCAAGCTGGAGGGCGGCGAGGGCCCGGTCCACTGCGCGCTGCGGGAGTTCCGCGAGGAGACCGGCCACCTGCTGTCGTCCCCCAAGTTCGTGATGAAGCTCCAGAAGCCCAACGGCACCTGTTACGTCTTCACCGGCGGCCTGGGCGCCGAGACCGGCGACGCGGAGGACGCCGCGGTGGGGGAGGCCCGCTGGTTCAGCCGGCTGCCGCGCGGCGAGCGGCTGGCGTTCCCCGAGGACCCCTACGCCGAGATGGGCGCGAAGCTGGGCATCGACTTCGAATAGGCGCTGCGCCGCCCTTGTCAGGCCGTGATGTCCTCATCCACGGGGCAGAGGTGGATGAAGCCGCCCCGGCACACCTGCGCCGACACGGTGGTCCCGGAGCCGTCGTGCTGGACGCCGACGTGCGCGCCGAGCGTGGTGCAGTCCGCGCAGCCGCTCGGCGCCAGGGTCCCGGCGTGGGCGTCGAGGCCGACGCAGTCGCCGCAGCCCGGCGTCGGCGTGGTGGGCGAGACGCCCGCGGTGACGCAGAGGGGCGGGCACTGGGCGGCGGTCGCGGCAGGGGCGAGGGAGGCGAGGGCGAGCAGGGCGGCGAGCGCGAGGAGGGGTCGCATGGCTCTGCGATGGCCGGGGGGCTTGATGGAGCCCCTGCCGCGTTTCCGGCCTGCCGAGGTCAGCCGACCTTGACGTCGTCCCGCGTCCGCTGCACGACCTCGACGGTGTAGGTCATGGGCGAGCCGCCGCCCCACGAGTAGGCCAGCGTCCACGGCGACCCCATCGGCCCGGTGACGGCCACCTCGTGGTCGACGGCGCCCACGCAGGAACCGTACTCGTCGAAGACCAGGTTGGGCGCGGCGGGGTCCGCCGGGGCGAGCGCGATGGAGAAGCCGCCGCCCTGGCCGCCGCACTTCAGGTGGTAGGCGAGCCACAGGTCGGTCGCCGCGGCGTCGGGCTGCAGCGGCTTGGCGTCGGCGCCGCCGTTGGCGCCGGTGGCGTTGTAGAGCGTCTTGAGCGTGTAGCGCACCGCGGTGCCGCTCCAGCCGTGCCCGGAGGACTCCAGCTCCAGGGCGATGAGCAGGGTGCCGTCGGGGTTGTAGTGCCGCAGGCTGCGGAACCAGCCCACTGCGGCGTCGTAGGTGTAGTTGTAGACCCGGGCGCCGCCGGCGTCGACGGCCTCCAGGGTGGCCGTGGCGCCGCGGACGTGGGCGGTGACGGTGACCGGCTGGTGGTCCCAGCGGGTCTGCCAGGCCTTGCCGTCGGTGAGGGGCCACTTGAAGAACTCGACGCGGTCGTCGCCCTGCGAGCCGGCGAGGTCGCCCTTGCGCTGCGGGCCGAGCCGGCTCACGTCGTCGCGGGCGTTCTGGAAGGCGCGCTCCGGCGAGTCGGTGTCCACCATCCAGTCGCTGCCCAGGTCGGCGGTGACGACGTAGGTCGCCTTGCTGCCGCCGATGGCGTAGGTCCAGTGGTCGCGCACCGCCCAGGCCGGCAGTGGCAACCCGCCGTCCGGGGCGGGGGCGGCGGGAGCGCTGGAGGTTCCGGTCGGGTCGGCGGGGCTGGGGGAGGCGCAGCCGGCGAGCAGGAGGGCCGCCAGGAGAGGCCAGGCACGCATGCGCCGTCGAGGGCCGCCGCTCGGATAAGGCCTGCCGAGCGGAACAACGGGCGCGGGGTGGGCGGGTCGCTACTCGGCGGGGGCCGAGACGACGGTCTGGGACTCCTCGCTCTCCTCCCTCTCGTCGCGCTGGGAGGTCTTGCGGGCGTTGGCGCGCGACCGCTTGCGCTCCGGGCGCTCGGCCAGCTTCATCAGTTCGCGGGTGAAGGCGGCCAGGTCCTCGGGGGTGCGCGAGGTGACGAGGTTGCCGTCCACGACGACCTCGCTGTCCTCCCACTCGCCGCCCTCCTCGCGGATCTCGTCCGGCACGCCGTCCCACGGCACCGAGGTGAGGCGCCGGCCCTGCAGGACCCCGGCCGAGACGAGCGTGTAGGGGCCGTGGCAGATGGCGGCCACCGGCTTCTCGGCCTCCATGAAGTGCTGCACGATGTGGCGCGCGGCGCGGTAGCGGCGCACGGTCCCGGCGCCGCCCTCCTTGGGGCCGCCCGGCAGCAGCAGGAGCTGGTACTCCTCGGGCTCCACCTCGTCGAGGTCGTAGTGGGCCTTCACCGTGTAGCCGTGCTCGCCCTCCAGGTTGCCGTGGCGGGGGGCGGCGACGGAGACCTCCCAGCCCGCCTCCTCCAGGCGGGTCATGGGCACCAGGACCTCGAGGTCCTCGAAGCCGTCGGCGGTCAGGATGAGGGCCTTGCGGGCGCGGGCGGGCATGGGCCCCCCATCATGCGCCTCGTCTTTTCAAGGCGTGGGCACGGGCAGGTCCGCCGCCCGGCCTCAGGGAGCCTGGCCCGCCTCGAACGTGGTGAGCGTGCGCACGACGACCTGGTAGGAGGCGGTGCAGTTGGTGGGGGAGTCGCACTCGAACGCGATGCCCCAGTCGCCGCCCGTGGCGGAGACCGGGACGGTGGTGGCGTGCGGCCCGTCGCAGGGCCCGTACTGGAGGGTCCCCTGGGACTGGGCGTCCTGCGTCAGGGGCCCCATGAAGAGGAAGAAGACGCCGGGGCTGCACGCGGTGGAGAAGGCGAGGTAGACGTCGGTCGCCCCCGCCGGAACGGTGAAGCCGCCGTTGTAGCCGACGCGGGGCGCCGGAGCGGGAGCGCCCGCGGCCACGGGCGTCACCGCGTAGCGCAGCAGCTTGCCTGGAAAGCCCGTTCCCGCGGCCTGCAGCTTCAGCCCGAAGGCGCTGTCCCCACGGTCGTCCTTGAAGTCCAGCTCCGTGAACCAGCGCGTGCGGTTGCTGTAGGCATAGGTGGCGAAGACGGTCCCGTTCTGCCGCCGGGCCGTCATCTGCGCCACCTCGCCGTCGACCTTGGCGGAGATGGCGACGGGCAGCCCGTCCCACGTCGTCGTCCAGTTGCGGCCGTCGGTGAGCGGCCACTTGAAGAACTCCACGCGGGCGTCGCCTTGGCTGCCGGCGAGGTCGGACTTGCGCACGGGCCCCAGGGTGCTCACGTCCGAGAGCGCGTCGAAGAACGCCAGCCCCGCGTTGTCGGTGTCCATCGTGTAGTCGGCGCCGCCGTCCGCCGCGACGACGTAGGAGAGGTCGCCGCCGGGCGCGGTGTAGTTCCACCAGTCGCCGACGTGGAGCACCGGGGGCAGGAGGCCGTGCGGCTGGGCGCGCCCGGTCGCCGCCTGCGCGCTGGTGGTCGTGGCCGGTTCCCTCCCCACGCAGCCGGCGAGGGCCAGCGAGGCGAGCAGGAGTGCAGCGGCCAGCGGCCGGGCCAACATGGGCGGCGCAAGGCGCACCCCTTTTCTAAAGACACACCATGCCCCGAACGCCGGGGTTGCCGCCGTCGTGTTTGAGACCATGCCCAAGATCGGGATCACGGGGCTGCCCAACGTGGGCAAGACCGCGACCCTCGCCGCAATCTGCCGCAAGCTGGAGCGCGACGACTTCATCATCGGCGGCATGATCACCCGCGCCTACCGCCCCGGCGACGGCTCGCAGCGCGTCGGGTTCTACGTCGAGGACTGGCGCACGAACGAGAAGGAGGTCTTCGCCTCCAAGGAGTTCAAGACCAAGTTCAAGGCGGAGACCGACGACGGCGACTACTTCGTCGACATCGACCCGCTGGAGCGCATCGGCGTCAAGGCGGTGCGCGACGCCATCCTCGACGAGGACGTCGACATCATCATCATCGACGAGGTCGGCAAGATGGAGATGCACTCCGAGAAGTTCAACGACGTCGTCAAGATGGCGCTCGACTGTCCGAAGCCCGTCATCATGACGCTGCACAAGAAGTCCCGCAACCCGCTCCTGCAGGACCTGCGCCGCCGCGACGACGTTCGCATCCTCGAGGTCACGCCGGTCAACAAGAACCTGCTGCCCTACAAGATTGAGAAGCTGATGAAGGACCACCTTCAGACGAGCTATTATTGATGGAGCCCGCCGCCCGGGAGCGGGAGAGGGAAAGCCCGGACTTGATAGGCCCTGGCCTCGAATGGTTGTTGGAGGGCCTCGTCGCCACCGAGGTGGGGCTGGTGGTCTTCGGCGTGCTGGCCCTCGGCGTGGCACTTCCGCTGCTGGTGGTCGCGGGCGGCGCCGCGCTGGCGGCCCACCTGCGCCGCAAGCAGCCCGGCCGCGCCCCGCCAGCGGTCAGGGCGGTGCTGCTCGCCCCGGCCGTCCTGCTGCTCGCGTTCCTGGTGCTGCTCCTCTTCGGCGGCGTCTCCGTGGCGGCGTTCCGCTCCGGGCACCCGGTGGCGACCGCGCTCTCCTACGCGGCGGCGCTCGTGACCCTGCTCGGCCTCGGCTACTGGGCCATGCAGCGGCGGACGGAGTGGGCGTAGCGAGGCGTTGCGCCGAACCGCAGAGGTCGCGGGCGGAGGGAAACGTAGGCGTGGCACCACGGATTGCAACCTTGCGCACGTTGTTTTCCGCGCCAACTCTTTTGGCCCTCCCTTCGGTCCTGCCCGCATGGCCAAGCGGCAAGGCCCGCGGGAGGTTCTCGTCCGGCGGCTGCGGCTGGCCTACGCGAGCGAGCTGGCGGCCGCGCGCGCCTACGCCGGCCACTGGCGCTCCGTGCGCGACCCCGGCCAGCGCGCGAGCATCCGGCGCATCATGCAGGAGGAGCTGGACCACCGGGCCGGCGTCGGCGGGATGCTTCATAGCCTGGGCGCCCGGCCGGGGCGGGTCCGCGACGCGGCGATGTGGTGCGTCGGGACCGCCATCGCAGCCTCCTGCTTCGTGGGCGGCTGGTACCTTCCCATGTACGGCGCCGGGCGCATCGAGCGGCAGAACATCAAGGAGTACGAGTTGGCCGCCCGCCTGGCCGTGGCGGCCCGCCTCCCCGGCATGGCACGGGACCTGCTGGCCATGGCCGAGGTGGAGTGGGACCACGAGCGGTACTTCCACGACCAGGTCCGGGGGCACCGCTGGCACCGGCGCACCAAGAGCT
>JAIVGU010000213.1 GCA_020201445.1 Halobacteriales archaeon | reverse complement strand
CATGTGGTGCGCCCACACCAGGAAGCCGACGATGGCGATGCCTAGCATGGCGTAGGCCATCGAGGTGTAGCCGAAGACGGGGCGGCGGCTGAACTTGGGGATGACCTCGTTCAGCACACCCATCAGCGGCAGGATGAGGACGTAGACCTCGGGGTGGCCGAAGAACCAGAAGAGGTGCTGGTAGAGGATGGGCTCCGCGCCGGTGCCCGCCCCGGTGAAGAAGTGGGTGCCGAAGTCGCGGTCGAACAGCAGCATCAGGAACGCCGCCGTCACCACGGGGAGCGAGAAGACCAGCAGGACGGAGGTGGCGAGCTGCGCCCACACGAAGAGGGGCATGTTGTGCAGCGTCACGCCGGGGCCGCGCATCTTGAAGATGGTGACCAGGAAGTTGACGCTGCCCAGCGTCGAGGCCATGCCGAGCAGGATGAGCGCGAACAGCCACATGTCCAGGCCGAGGCCGGCGACGTCGCCGACGCCGAAGGTGGTGGAGAGCGGCGGGTAGCCGACCCAGGTGACGTTGACGAGGGTGACGCCCTTCATCACCATGGGGAGGTAGAGCAGGAGGCCGGCGGGCGGGATGAGCCAGAAGGAGAGGGCGTTGACGCGCGGGAACGCCATGTCCTTGGCCTTGATCATGATGGGCACGAAGTAGTTGCCCAGTCCGGCGAGGGCCGGCATGATCCACAGGAACACCATCGTGGTGCCGTGCAGCGAGAACAGCTCGTTGAACTGCTCCCCCGTCACGACGCCCATCCCGGGCTTGAACAGCTCCATGCGGATGAAGAGCGCCGCGAGCCCCCCCAGGACGAAGAAGATGAACGCGGCCCAGAGGTACATCAGGCCGATCTCCTTGTGGTCGGTGGTGGTGAGCCACCGCATCAGGCCCTTGCGCTTGTGGGCGGTCTGCGCCATCACGAACTCGGCGGCGGCCATGCTCGTGCCGGCCACTGGGGGGGCCTACAAAACGGTGTTGGGAGAGCGCCAGGAGGCCATCGGTCGTTCCGGGGCCGTCCCAGGGCAAACGTTTGCTCCGGCGGCCCGCGGATTGTGGGTCAACGTGCGCGAAGGCCACAGGCGATGGACGGTCGCGGCTGTGGGCGAACACAGATTATGCGGGCCAGGTGGCCCGTGTAACGCTTTGGCGGCCCTTTTGCCGCTTTCCCCAGGGGGTCCGACCTCCTCTATCCTTTAAAAGTCAGCGCGAGCGCCCCATCCCTGCCGGGGCTTGGTGCGGATTGCGCGGTGTGCTGGTTCGGGGGAGTTGTAGGCCGTCCTTGTTGGGCAGCCGACATCCAAGCCCAGGAGGGACGACTGGCTGCCGCGCAGGTTTTCGAGGGTAGAGTCTCTCTCAAACGTCGTGTATGCGAACCTACCCCCAAGGCCGTGCAGGAAACCTGCGCAACAGGAGGCCGCCCCCCATCCAACGGGGCTGCAAATCGTGTTCAAGCGCGCAGTTGGCGGGAAACTGCGCGCCAGGCGAGTTTGGCCCGCCGTGGGCGCCGTTTGGCAGCCCGGGTCTTGCGGCTGGTGGTCTGGCGGGCGGAAGCCAACGTGAAGCCACGCGCCAGCAGCCACCGGACATGGTCTCCCGTGCGGCGCAGCTCTGGCCCCGTGCGGTCGCGTCGAAGGCTCCGCCGCAGCTCCAGCGTGGCCGGTAGGGGCCGGCGGCCGGGCAGGCCGACCTCGACCGGTTTGGCTGGCCACACGCGTCGCCCCGTCCAGGTCGGTGGAAGGACACCACGGGCAAGCCGCCATGGCCGGGACGCAGGATGCCCTGCGGCAGCTTGACGTCAACGCCTGAGCCGAGGCGGGTGCGCCGAGCCATGCGGAGGCAACCGGCGTTCGGGTACAATGTGCCGCGTGTCGGTCGAGCGCGGGACTCCGCGGTCGCAAGCGTCGGGTCTCAACCCGGTGGCTGGATTTGGGCGGTTCTGGGCAGCTCCAGTGAAGGCCAGCGCCCAAAATGTGCCCAGTTGGCGCCCAAGTGGCCCGGTTTTGGCTCTGGGCGGGGGTGTCAAGCTCTCGTATACGTGGACCCTGTTTGTGTGTGCCCAAACGCCCAAATCGGTGTGCCAACAGGAGGAAAACTTGTGGGCACCAGAGCGCCCAAACCGCGCCCAGAACCATCTACTTGGACATGAGTCGCAGGGGCCCAGAACGGCCGACCCGGTTCCATGGGGGCTCCCACTGACCCCGCAAGGGCGGATTCGCGGGTGCCGAGGTGCCCCAGAAACTGGTCAAGCCTTGAGTGGCCGGCCAAGGATTCTCTTTGCTTCCCGACTCACGATGTGAAGCGCCGTGTGGCGAGCCTTCGGTGCACCGGTGGCCAGGATGGCTAGATATTCTTGGCGTGGCCGAACCACCTGGGCGACCGCATCGCCCTGTAGAGCCTCGCGCAGCCGAACAGTTTCTGGATTCGGCTTCCGGCCGCCCGAGCCAGGCTTTGTCCGCCAGGCAGTGCGCGGGTCTCGGACCGAGGGCGCAACCGCCTTCGGGACAGTGTCCTTGACCTCAACCGGAGTTCGCGTGGCGAGGGGCGGGAGCAGTAAGAGGGCACGCAGTTCACGGCGCACGATGTTGCCGGCTGCGCTGAGCGACGTGCCGGTCCGTTCCTTCAGCCAAACGAGGTAGTCAGCAGGCTCCCGCAGTCGACCGGCGGCAAGGTCCGCTGCGAGGAGTTCTCGCAGCGCGACCGTCGTCGCTTTTGCTCTGGTCGCGTTGCGAGGCACATCTGGTTGGGCACTCGTCGATTTCGTCGGGCTGCCTGCGTGATGCGCGATGCTGGCTTTGCTTGTCACGGCCGGGAGTCCCCTCTGCAAAGGCAGTGGCACCTTTGGGCGAGGAGAGGGCCGCGGGGCCGCAGGCACTCCCAAGGCACGCAGGCACTGGCGCACGGTTTCCCGCGCGGAGGCTTTGCCCCGGCCGCTTTTCTCCTGGAGCCAACTTCCATATTCTCCCGTTCTGCGCAGGCGGCCCGCCGCCAGATCCTCTGCTAGCATCCGGCGTAGCTCGACGGTCGCTGGGGGTGCTTCGTTCCTCCGCCTCGCGGGCACCGCTGGCCTCGCCTCCGGCGCCAGAGCCGCCTGGGTTTGCGGGACGTTTGTGCCTGGCCCAGGCGTCGAGGTCTTGCGGAGCCACTGGAACTCTCGCAGAACCATCTGCATCGCCGCCTTCGGGCGTCGCGCAGTCTTGGTCTGCAGCCAGCGGCTGTACTCCGAGGGTCTGCGAAGGCGGCCTGCGGCGCGGTCCTCGGTGATGAGCTTTCGCAGCTCCAGCCGGTCCATGGATGGGGTGCTACCGCCTTTTGCGGCAGGCTGCACGGCCTGCCTGGTTGCTGGGGCCACAATCGGGGAGGGAAGTGCGGTGGCTGCGAGCGCAGCTCTGAGGGCCGCTGCGCGTCGGCGCTGCCGCTCAGTAAGAAGCTTTGGGATGTGACGCAGGTACTCTTTGCGGACAGCTGCCCAGTCAATGTGGTTGTAGATGTCCATGCTGCGACCGGGCGAATCCCCGCGCAGAATCTGGACAAACGACTCCTTCATCCCTGCACGCAGCAGGTGGGTGGTGAACCAGTGGCGGCAGGCATGCGGCGTGAAGCGGAACCGGAGGCTGCCGGTCGGGTCGTGCTTTCCCAGACGGTGGGCTGCGGCGCTCACCACCTTCCCGACTGCGTCCGTGGTGACGCGCTCTCCACCTGCCACGAACAGCGGCCCCTTCTTGTCGCTCGTCCAGGCTGCACGCACCTCCAGCCAGGCCCGCAGGACGCTTTCTGTCTCTGCGTCGAAGAAGGCGGTCAAGTGGGTACGCTTCGGGAACGGCTTGATTTCAATGCTCTGCTCGCTCCAGTCGATGTCCTTGACGTCCATGGCGACCAGTTCGCCGCAGCGGACGCCGGTCTTTGCGAGGACCAAGGTCATGGCGCGGTCGCGGACATCGCTCATGCTCTGGACCAGGAGGCTCATCTCGTCCACTTTCAGGAGTTGGCGTCGTGGGCTCCGCTTCTTGTTGGCCTCCCGCAACTGGACTGCGAGGTGGCGGTTGCGGAAGAGCGGCACAGGGTTCGAGCCCGTGAGCCCCTCGTCGGCCAGGTAGTCGTATAGGCTGGACAGGGCGGTGAAGTGGCTTGAGAGGGTTTCTGCCTTGGCCTTGGTGGTCGCCTTCAGGAAGTCTGTGTAGCCTTGCAGATCGACGGAGCGGACGGGGATGAGGCTGCGCGGGCCAAGGTAGGCGGCGAAGCGCCGGAGGTTGCTGCGGTAGCCGCTGACGGTTGCTTCGGCTAAGCCGCGCGCCTGCGCGTCCTTGTCCCACTTCTCCAGGATGGCTTGGTTCTCTTCGATGAAGGCGTCGTTGGCGGGTTGCGGCATGAGCCGAATGCTGCTGGCACCGTAGTGCGTGACGTAAGGCGCATCCCATGTTCTGTGGGTCAGCCAGTGGTTGTTGTGCGCGGTCCACCGGATGACAATCTTGGCGCCGGCGGTGGAGGTGTCGCTGGGCTCACTCTCATGGGAGGATTCGGTCGATTGGCTAGCAACCTGCGCAGGAGTCTTTTCTTCGGCCACCTGCACGCCACCGAGGACAGGTGATTAGATTGACGGCAGCGTATCCCTCTTGCTGGAACGAACGAGAGCAGGTTGGTTCGAGGTACGCTGGATGGCTTTCGCCCCAGAGCCGCCCCCGGAAGATTCTATTAGCCAGAGCTTGGTCCCCAAATGCTGCAACTTGCACAGCGGGGCCTCCCGGTTTCTCCGCTGCTCCTTCTTCGCCTTGGGAGTGAACCCCATGACGCTCGCAAAAACCCTGTCTGCCATCGCGCTCTTGCTCGTCCCGGTGGCTGCCTCGCCGGTTGGCGCCCAAGTCGGAATCCAGAGTCCAATCGAAGGCGGCATCTACGTTCCTCTGCTCAACGGCGTCCTGCAAACGGCTGGCCAGACCTGCAAGACCGACGCGACGAGTGACGTGGGCAAGGTTGTTGACAAAACCGTCGAGTACTTTGGTCCTTCCTCGCCCACGGACAAAGTCCGAAACCTACAGGTTGCCACGTGCGACAACCCCCCCATCGAACCTCCCATCAGCGGCGGGTGCTCGACCGACTGCTCGGCTTGCCCACCCGCCTGCCCGGAACCCGTGACGCCGCGGGCCCCGCCGGCGCTTCCAGACCCTCCGACCACCGCGAACCGCCTCCTCGAAAGCCGCACCAACACCACGGCCACCACGGTCAGCTCGACGCACGACGCGGACGGCGACGGCATCCCCGATGCTCTCGATGCGGTGAATCTCGGCAGCGAAGCCCAGGCGCTCACGTCGAGCCAGGACCACCTTGCGCTGGTGGAAGGCTTGCCGCAGGCAGGGTTCGCGCTCCTCATCGAGCCGAGCCACCGCGAGGCGCAGCTCGTCGTGGCCGACCCGGCCAGCATCGTCTCCGCGGCTGCCACCCCAACCGCGGCGATGACCGCGCAGCAGGCGCTCAACCAGATTGAACTCCTCCAGGGCGTCGAGGCCCGCAACGCCCTCGCGATGGTCCTGAACAGCGGCATGAGCCTCCGGTACACCCCCATCGCTCCGGAGGCGCCCTGGAACCTGACCTTGGCTTGGTCCCACGCGCTTGCAGCCGACGGCTCCTGGCTCCTCGTCAGCACCGACCCCACGCGCCTCCTCGACCTGACGCTGGCTGGACAGGGCGTCAGCCTCGCTGCCCGCGCAACCAGCCACTTCAGCAGCACGCTCAACTTCACCGACTTCCGCTGGCAGTTCCTCAACCTGCACTCGGGCGAGAACTTCTGCTACGACCCCGCCACGTTCCAGAACGGCACCGACTGCCTGGGCAACAAGTGGCCGGGCTGGATCCGCGCCTTCTCCGGGCAAGCCGCCTACGCCTTGGAGTCCGTGCGCGCTGGCCTGGCCGCCCAAGCCATCCCCCTGACCACTCCGCTTCCACCGGCCACGCAGCGCGTCGTCGTGGACTCCTGCGACGGGGAGACGGTCGGTGTCGTGGCCAATGGCCTGTTCGCCTGCGCCCCTTCGTCCCCCGGCCTCCCTGCGCCGACGCCACCCTGCCTTCCCGGTGAAGTGGGAAAGATGGTTGACATCGAAGGCCGGTGCAAGAATCTCCCGATCCAGACGCCGCCCATCGTGAAGGACCGGCTCTTCCCCATCGACTCGCCGTGCCAACCCTTGGGCACCAGCTACGCCATGCCCACCGGCATCGGCACCGACTACCTGTTGGACCCGACCGGCCTGGCAAGCCAGGCGAGCCGCATCACGCAGGTCAGCAACGTGATGCTCAACGACACCCGCCAGATTGTGCCAGCCGCGCAGCAGCGTTTGTTCAGGTTCGAGGGCGCCTACCACTCCACGCCCACCGAGCCACGCAACGTCACGCTCGTCCGCCTGGGCATCGACAGCCTCGACGGCAACCATGGCGCCCAGACCTTCCTCATCGACGGCAAGCGCCTCCAGCAGCTCCTCGAGCTCCAGGGCAACGACACGTTCAGGGTCGACATCGACGAGCGGCACCGCGACGGGTTCGCGTGGATCGCCGCGGACGTCAACGGCGACGGCGCCAAGGACCTCGTCATCCACGTCCCCCACTTCAGCCAGGCGTGGCTTGACATCGGCAACGACAACACCCATGACGTGTTCTACGCCGTCAAGATGACCTCCGCCAACACGGGTTGGCTGACCGGCTACAAGGGAGTCTACCGCTACGCGAGCGGGCACCTGACGCTCTACCAGGTCACCGGGGTCGGCAACGCTTGGTGGACTGCACTCTCCGTCGTCAACGACCACGACTTCTACGTCGCTGGCTCCGGGGATGCCGGAGGCTGCTACGGCCCGGCCGTCGCGCACTACCACAGCGTCACGTACGCCCAATACGCCTTCACCGTG
>JAIVGU010000174.1 GCA_020201445.1 Halobacteriales archaeon | reverse complement strand
GGCCAACGGCACGCGCACCAACGCCGTGACGCTGCACAGCGTCGTCATGGACTGCCCCGACCTGTGCGCCGCGCTCAAGCAGAGGTGGGGCCTCGACCCCGACGCGGCGGACAGCGACGGCGACGGCCGCAGCGACGGCGACGAGGTGACCGGCGCCCGCGGCTTCTTCAGCCTCCCCATCCTGGCCGACTCCAACGGCAACGGCCTGGCCGACGGTGCGGAGGTGGCGCGCGGCCTCGACCCCCTCGACAACCACCCGGCGCCGCCCCAGGTCCCCCCCGCCAAGCGCTCGCCGCCCGCCGCGGCCATCCTGGTGGCGGTCGGCCTGCTGGCCCTCGCGTGGCGCCGCCGATGAACGAGGAGGACGTGTACGACGGCGCCTTCGCCCGCCCCGCGCGCTGGCTGCTGGCGCACCGCGTCCACCCCAACCACCTCACGTTCCTCCAACTCCCCGTCTTCGCGCTGCAGATCGTCGCCGCCATCCGGGGCTGGGCCTACGTCTTCGCGTTCTCGACCATCCTCATCATCGTCCTCGACGGCGGCGACGGCATCCTGGCCCGCGTCGGCCGCCTCCAGACCAAGGCCGGCGCCGTCCTCGACTCCACGTTCGACACCCTCGGCATCGCCATCGTCATGTGGGGCGCCACGCGGTGGCGTGGCCCGACACCCTGCTGGGCGGCCTCGCCCTCGCCACCATCGTCATCGCCGTGCTGCTGGCCCTGCGGACGCCGGCCACGCTGCGGGCTCTGGCGCAGAAGGCGCCGGTGGCTTGAGCGCCGCCTCCTGGACCACGAACCACGCGAAGGGGCCGGCCTTTCGCGCAGCCGCCGGCAGGCCACCGCCCCCCAAGCCGACCCGTTATCTACGCGCTCCCCTGCTGGCCGGCGTGGCCACCCCGACGCCGACCGCCGCCCCCTCCGTGACCCTCACGGGGCGGCAGGTGTGGCGGCTGCTGCCGTTCGTCAAGCCCTACAAGCGGCGCGTCGCGGCGGGCCTGGCGCTCAACGCGATGGCGCGGCTGTTCGACCTGCTGCCCTTCCTCGTCATCGGCAGCCTCGTCGACCACCTCAGCGGCAGCGGCTTCGCCGGCTTCGGCTGGGGGCCCCTGGCGTGGTACGGCCTGGGCATCTTCGGCACCTTCGCGGGGCTGGCGCTGTTCCAGTCGGGCAGCGACTACGCCTGGGACACCTTGGCGCAGAAGGTGCGGCACGACATCCGCACCAAGCTCTACGCGCACCTGCAGCGGCTCGACGTGAGCTACTTCGAGGAGCGCCCCAGCGGCGACATCATGTCGGTCCTGAGCAGCGACGTCGACACGCTGGAGAACTTCCTCAGCGACGCCACCACCTCGATGGTGCGCCTGCTCGTCACCTTCGTCGGCATCTACGGCTTCCTGCTCTGGCTCGACTGGCACCTGGCCCTCGTGCTGTTCGCCCCCCTGCCCATCGCCGTCGTCATCGTGCGCGTGTTCGCCAAGAGGATCGCGCCGCAGTACCGCCGCAACCGCGAGGCCGTCGGCGGCATGAACGCCGTGCTGGAGAACAACCTGCAGGGCATCGGCGTCATCCAGGCCTACACCTCGGAGGCGCACCAGGAGGCCCGCATGGAGGTGCAGAGCGCCGAGTACCGCGACGCCGCCGTCCAGGCCGCCGCCCTGCGCGCCCGCTTCATCCCCCTGCTGTACCTGGTGGCGGGCCTGTCGTTCGCCGGCCTTATCACCGTCGGCGGCTACCTGACGTTCAACGGCTACGGCCCCAGCCTCGGCGACTACGTCACCTTCATCCTGTTCGCGATGCGCCTCATCATGCCGCTGTTCATCCTCAACGCCCTCTTCACCCAGGTGCAGCGCAGCGAGGCGAGCGCCAAGCGCATCTTCGAGGTGCTGGACACCCAGCCCCGCATCCGCGACGCGCCGGGCGCCGTCCCCCTGCGCGCCCCGCCGACGAGCCTGGAGTTCCGCGGCGTCCACTTCGCCTACCCCAAGCGCGACCCCGTCCTGCACGGCATCGGCTTCACCCTCACCCCCGGCCACGTCCTCGGCGTCGTCGGCCCCACCGGCGCCGGCAAGTCCACCCTCATCAAGCTCCTGCTGCGCTACTACGACCCCGCGCAGGGCCAGGTTCTGGTCGACGGCCGCCCCCTCACCGACTACACCCTCGCCAGCCTGCGGAGCCACATTGGCTACGTCAGCCAGGAGGCGTTCCTGTTCAGCGGCACCGTCGCCGAGAACGTCCGCCTCGGCAGCCCCGCCGCCACCCTCGCGCAGGTGCAGGAGGCCGCCCGCATCGCCGGCGCCGCCGAGTTCATCGACGCGCTGCCCAAGGGCTACGACACCCTGATTGGAGAACGCGGCCTGAAGCTCTCGGGGGGGCAACGGCAGCGCATCAGCTTGGCGCGTGCAATCCTGCGCGACCCCGCAATCCTGGTCTTGGACGAAGCCACGTCTGCGGTGGACACACGCACCGAGGAACTGATCCAGAGGAACCTCCACCAGTTCCGCAAGGGTCGCATGACCCTTGCCGTTGCCCACCGCCTGAGCACCGTGCGGCAGAGCGATGAAATCCTGGTC
>JAIVGU010000212.1 GCA_020201445.1 Halobacteriales archaeon | reverse complement strand
GGTGATGGCGACGTAGAGGCCGGCGAAGAACAGGGCGGTCAAGACGGCGGTCGTGGTCATGGTGGCGTTGGCCACCTCCTCCCAGAACGCGGTGCGGTGCCCGAGGAGGGCGTTGATGCGCTGCTCCAGGTAGTGGCGGTAAGCACCCTGGGCCCGGCTGTTGGCTAGGAGCTGGAGGGCGTGCAGCAAGAGGCCGGCAAACAGGAACGGGATGGAGGCCACCAGCCAGTGATTCTCGTCGTGGAGGCCAAAGAAGAAGCCACCAACCAGGAGCGTTGAGCCGACGCTGAGGGTGCCGTTGCGCGACGCCTTGATGGCGTTGGCCTCCGCGCCCAGGTCTTGGTACTGCAATCGCAGGACGGTCAGGGTTTCCACTTCGACCTGTGTCAATTCAGTCATGCGCGGAAGCGCGATTGTGGAGGAGGCAGACAAGGGTTTGGTTTTCTGCGCTGCGCCAAGGGATTGGGGGGAAGGACCAACAATTAGGCGGCGGTACGCCGTCGGGCAGGCGTGCGACGGGGTTGGGCGGCTCCATGAAGTGGAGCTGCACCAGGATTCCGGCGAAGATGAGAATCAGGAACAAGCAGGTGCCGGCGTAGGGGTTGAGGGCCACACCGAAGGCCCCGCCCTCCTCCCTTTTGACAGATAGGTTCAACTTGCACCCAAGGGGTCGGCACTAACCTTCTCTCGCATTGGCACGAGCACGAAGCGATGATGCACAAGCACCCTCGCTGGCCGGACCTGCACCACCGGCACAGCCATTAGTCCGGGCGCCGGCCTAACTGACGCGGCCGACCGCAAAGAGGGCCAGCCCGACGCACCCTCCGGCCAGGACGAGGATGGGTTCGGAGACCTTCTTCCACCAAAGCAAGGGTAGGGCGGCCAGCCCCAGGATGACGGGCGGCAGGGTACGCAGGGTCAAGGGTCCGACGGCAAGGGTCGGCAAACCCTGGAACGTGCGCCAGCCAAGGATGACGACGGCGCCCGCCATCGCGCCTGTGGCCGCGGAGGTTGCGCCTGCGGCGAACGCTTTGAGTTGAGGGTGCTGGCGATGCTTTTGGAACCAGGGTGCTGGAACGACGGTAAAGAGCCAGACGGGCAGGAACATCCCGAAGGCGGCGACGGTGGCGCCGAGGAGGCCGGTGGCCAACCCCCCGCCTGTGGCGTAGCCGATGATGTATCCGATGAAGGCGACCGTGATGACGACGGGGCCGGGCGTGATGAGCGCCACCGCGACGGCGTCGAGGAACTGCGGCTCCGTGAGCCAGTGGTGTTGGTCGACGACGCCTTCGTGCAGGAAGGGGATGATGGCGAGGCCGCTGCCAAAGACGAAGGCGCTGGCCTTGGCGAAAAAGAGAAACTCGTTGACCCACAGGTGCTGCGCCACCCACGCGGTCAGGCCGTCGAGACCTGGAAAGGCTGCGGCGAGCCACGGCGGCAGGAAGGCGGGCGCGGCGGCTTCGCGTTTCAGCCAGCGCGGTGGCGCGCGAAGCAGGATGACGGCGAGGCCGGCGAGGATGAAGGCGAGGGCCAGCTCGGCCTGGAAGCCGACCGTCAAGGCGAGGAGGGCGGCGAAGATTGTCCACAGCAGGGGGTCCTTCTTGTTGTTGCCTTTGGCCAGGCGGATGGCGGCGACGGCGATGATGGCGATGACGATGCTGCCGATGCCGTAGAAGAGCGCTTGCACCCACCAGAGGCCGTGGTAGGCCACGTAGAGGATGCTCAAGGCCACGACCATGAAGAAGGAGGGTCCGACAAAGGCGAGGCCAGCCAGCGTGGCGCCCAGGGTGCGGTAGCGGAAGTAGCCCAAGGCGATGGCCAACTGCGCCGCCAGGGGTCCGGGCATGATTTGGGCGAGGGTGACGCTCAACTGGAACTCGTCCTCGCTGAACCACTTGCGACCCTCGACCAGGTCGCGGTGCATGAAGCCGACAAGGGCGACGGGGCCGCCGAAGCCGGTGGCGCCGATCTTGAGGAAGTAGCGCGTGAGGTTGCGCATGGAGGGTCCGTCGGGCGCACCCTGGGTGGCGGCGGGCGGGGTTGGCGTTGGGGGAGGGTCGGGCATCCTGGCTACTCGACGTGGACTGTGCGGAAGACGACGTGCAGCAGGAAGGGCGCGGGCGGGGTCACCGTGGCCGAGGCGTGGTAAGTGGCCTGCGCACCTTGCACGTCGAAACACAGGGTGTAGTTGGGGACGTTGAGATCGACGTTGACGTCGCCCGTGTTGTCGGAGTTGATGGCGTGGATGGTCATGGTGCCGGTGGCCTCGACCATGCCGGTGCCTTCGTAGCCGTAGTTGGGCGTGTCCGGCGGCGCCATGACGAGGGGTTGCGAGGCGTCCGTGTGGAAGACGCCGGATTCCTTGCCGCTGCATCCGGCGAGGCCGAAGGTTGCCAGCGCAAGGGTTGCCGCGGCGAGGGTGGCGGGGTTTGCTTTGAGGGTCATGGGGCACCAATCAGGGTTTGCGTTTCGAGGGTTTCTTGCTGTTGGGAGGGCCGGATGCTTGCGTGGAGGCCGCCAGGCGGGCCTTGAGGTGGCGCGCATCGTCCACCCGGTCACAGTGCAGCAGGGAAGCCTCGCCGCCTTGGTTGCGGATATCGTGCGCCAGGATGTGTAACTGAAGGTCCGTCTCGTCGGTCGAGGGTGCGACAAAGGTTCCGTCCTGGAGATACCCTCCAGGCAGGCGCTTCAGGGCCCGCCACGCTGCGACCCTGGGCGCGGAAGGGTTCGGAGGCAGGCGGTAGAGCAGGAGGGTCCACGCCACCCTCACCGCCCCCGACCCTCGCCCTTCGAGTAATGCGCGTAGAGCGCGTCCCAAACCGAGGCCGCCTTCGCGAGCACATTCGCGTCGTCCTTCTCGGCAAGGAGAAGACCGATGAGGATGGCGTCCACGCCAGGCGCGTCAGGGTGCTTGCCGACCCTGAAATCCAGGTCACACACCAAGGCTGCGACCCTCGCCAGGGCAGGGTCCTTGAGGCCGTACTCGCGCAGGACGACCTCGAACGTGCACAGGGTTCCCTGGTGGCCGTACTTGACGCCGGGCAGGTCGAAGGGCGTCGCGCCGGCGGGGACCTCGTCGCCGCTGGCGATGAAGGAGAACGTTGCCTTGGGGTCGATGAAACGCTGCACGAGCCAAGCCGTGGCGGTGCGGTCGACGTGGGGGCGCTCGCGCGTGACCCAATGCACGCGGAGCGCAAGGATGGAGGGTGGAAAGATGTAACGGCGGTTTCACCAGCCTTTTCACCGATCCGCCTATGCCTGGAGTCATGACCGACTGGCTGCCCTGGGGTGCCTCCCTGATGGCTGGCTTCTTCGTCACGCAGGGATTGACCCTCTGGACCCTCGGCAAGACCCCAGTCGGTACGAAGCCGGACCTGCGCTGGGCTTGGTGGAGCCTCATCGTGTTTGCCATCCTCGCCCTGGGCATCTACGCGATGTACCTGCTCTACGGCGAGCGCTGGATTTGGTACCAGTAGGAGGCCGAGATGACGGACTGGCTTCCCTGGGGATTCGTCTTCATGGCCAGCGCAGCCGCCTCGTTTGTGACCCTCCTGCGAGCGGTCGCGCAAACGGCGCCCGCCGGCCCGAACCTCCGTGCGGCCAGGCGAACCCCCGTCCTGGGCGCGTGCACGACCCTGCTCGCCTTCCTCGCTTACGTTGGCTACGTCATCTTCGCCGGGGACGCGTGATGGCAACGGTCGAGGGCCGGCCCCAGGGTGCAGCGCTTCAGCGGGAGCGGGCCGGCCTCTCCTGGCTACGGCGCATGGTGCCGGAGCCGCAGGCGTCGGCGCAGCGCTGCATCTGCTTGTCGTTGCCGAACTGCTCGCACGAGTCGGCGCACAGGTTGCACACCTCGGCGCACGCCTTCATCAGGGGCTGCATGGCCTCGCCGCCGCGGGAACACGCGTCCCCGCAGGTTGTGCAGATGTTGGCGCAGTCGAGGAGGAGCTGGATGTGCGCGGCCTCGGCGTGCTTGCCGCCCTTCTCAAGGCAGTACGAGAGGGTCTCGGCGCAGACCCGGTGGCATTCCTGGGCGGCGTCGGCGGAGGCGGCGTGCTGTTGGTGGGGCATGGTGCACCGCGGGGGGAAATGCGTGCGACGTTAATGTCCGGTGGTAAGGGCATCCAGGTTTCGTCAAAGATATGGGCAGTGACGAAGCCTTGGTTATCCCTGCAAGCGAATTCCCAAGCCATGCCCAATGGGGGAGAGGCTAGGGGTTCCGCGGCGGCGCAGTGCGAACCGACGGGACCCGCGGCACGTCCGTGCAGCAGCACTGGGCAGGGTCGGGCAGACGACAACGCACATGCCGTGTTCGACTTCGCAGTCGCAGTCCACGCAATGCATCGTCCCTTGACGGGTGGTGGCGGTTCAAACCTGCGTTGTGCGCGATCGTAGGGCGTTGCCTATGACGCTGACGCTGCTGAAGCTCATCGCCGCCGCTGCGAGGACGGGGCTGAGCAGGATGCCGAAGAACGGGTAGAGCACGCCCGCCGCGATGGGGACGCCGAGGAGGGACTGGCAGTGAGGGTGCATGTGCTTTCGTGGCCGTCGCGGCCGGCGCGTCCGATTTCCTGCAGGTAGGCTTGGGGGCTGCGGCTGATGTTGTAATGGAAAACTCCGCGCACGAACTTGTGAATTGTTGGCGCTTTTAGAAGCCTCTTTATGTGGAGCGCAATTTCTTGCTATGGCTCGGTTGGAGCCCGTAGGAAAATTCAATGAAAATGACATACTTTATTTTGGCTGCCGCCCTGGTGGCAAGCACCTTGGCGATGCCGGTGGGCGCCGGCGTCCCCGGCCACGTTTCGACGACGTTCGAGTTCCTGGTGGCTTCGTATTTTGACTTCAAAGATGGCGTTGGCATCGCCGACCCGAGCGACCAGAACAATCCCTGCACCGCCGTCTTGTTGGGCCTGCGCGCCAGCCCCCCCATCAGTGAGACCTGGGAGGCTGACCAGAACATGGGCACCAACCTCAATGGCCCCGCCCAAGGCATAAGCAACCTCTCGCCGCCCCTGGCCGCGGTGGGCGGCTGGCTACCCAGCAGCAGCGGCATCAACCTCGGCGTTGCCTGTCCCCTGCCCGGCTCCGGCTCCGGCAACCTCTGGGTCGTCTGGAGCGGCGCGAACTGGCGCAGCGCCGAGCACGACTCAAGCGCCCAGATCAACCTCTGCACCCAGCAGACCTTCCCCAGCAGTAGCCCTGGCTGCCTGGCCCTGCCCGGAAGCAACCTTAAGCTGTGGGTGTCCGCCTGCACTTCAGCCAGCTTCGACCACGACTACATGGACGGCAAAGGCAAGTACCTCAACGGGGTGCCCTTTGACCAGTTGGCCATGAAGAACCAGAAGATTCGCTGCGCCCCTGACCACTCGCACAACTACACCAGCACCGTGCAGAGTTTCGGCAGCGGCTCGGCCTCGCAGACTTCTGACCTCATCACGAACGATGTCGTCGTCCACACCGGCTCGGGCACCCGCTACATGGCGGTCTGCTGGCGCGTCGATTACCTTGACTTCAGCAACCCTTTGGTGCCGGTCAGCTTGGTTGCCAATGCCCATGACTGGAAGCTGGTCATCGACCTGTCGGACGACCCCGCCAACATCGCGGCAGCCATTGTTGTTCACTACGGTGGCGCCCAGACGGGCGACGGCGGAATTGGTCCGGCCACCGCTGCCCTGCGCGGCTTCTATGACCAAAGCGGTGACAACGGCTTCGGCCCCTGCACCGTAGGCCCTGCCCCTGAGTCCAAGAAGCCCGACCTTCAGGCCAACCCTGAACCAACCTGCTATGCGTGGTTCCACGTTGCTCCGACATTTCCCGTACCACCAGGTGCGAAGTGCTACCGCAATGAATTCGACGCAGTGCACCTCACTGACCCGCTGTTTGATTGCACCCCGAGTCCATTTAATCCGGCAAGCGGGCAAGGCATCTACAAGTGGAAATGCAGCGTGCTCAACGCGTGCCAACCGAAAACCGTGGCAGCATTTGCCCACATGTGGCATCCGGGGGACTGGACCAAAATGCCCCAGCCGCCTGCGGCCACCGCCTCTGTAACCGCCGAAGTCGATTGCGGCAACACAGTCATTGTCACGGCCAAGGATACTGGCTCCACTTCTACAGGGGCGGGTGTCCAGAAATACGGCACAAAGACCACTGGCGACTACGCGTGCATCATCACCTTCAACGTGGTGTACAATGCCAACAACGAGTACCATGGGCAAGCTATGTGCCGGGACTCCTCGTAGAAACAACGCCATCAGCCTCTCCCCTTTTTCCTCCTTTCCAGGGAACCTATCGGGGGCAGGGCGGTTCCGGGGCCACCGACCCCCGCTGTGGCACCGTTCCGCCCCATCCCCTAGGGCTGGTTCATGTCCTCGCCTGGCATTGCGCGAAAGCCCTTCAACAGCTACTTGGCCGACAAGAAAACGGCATCACGACATGGGCCGTTGCAGCAGATGTCTCCATTGGCGGAAACTTCGGCGCAGGCGTCCTTGGACACAGCCTTCACCCCGACCAGGACGTCTTCATACTGGTTGGCCACGAACAAGTCGGACCCGATGTGCAAGCACCTTCAAGGTCCGCCCCAATGACGTGCCACTGCGGCAACTCCAGGAGGGCCGTTTCTGGTGCCTCGACGGCCTCTCCGCTTCCCAACCGGGAACTGCCTCGTGACCACGTATTCCGTCCAAGGCGGAGGAAGTGGGGCAGGTGGTGAGCGTGGAGCGGGGTGGGCGCCGGTATTGGTTCCTCCGCCCCCCGGAGGGTCAGACGCTGCGGTGGCGCATCGAGGCCAACTTGGTGTTGGACGCCGACGCGAAGACGGTCTGGGATCAACTGTGGATCTGGATGGTGGGGCCGGGGATTGCGGGGTTTGATTGGGGTCAAGGCGACCTGGAGGAGGT
>JAIVGU010000031.1 GCA_020201445.1 Halobacteriales archaeon | reverse complement strand
CTGCCCGCGGCGTTCGGGGGCGGCTTCCGCGTCGTGAGCGCCGCCACCGGCCTCCACGGCGGCGAGCCCAACGTCGGCGTCACCTCCGGCGGCACCGTGTGGACCACCGCGGTGGGGCAGGACGCCGCCGCGGACGCCACTGGCCTCGGCGGCTACGGCGCCGCCATCAAGTCCACCGACGGCGGCAAGACCTGGACGGAGTCCGCCGACCCCACGCACGCCCCGCTGACGCTCGACCCGATGCTGTGGGTGGACCGCCAGACCGACCGCGTGTTCAGCAACCACCTCAACGCCGCCTGCTCCTGGCTGTCGTACAGCGACGACGACGGCGCCACCTGGACCCCCAGCCCCGCCGCGTGCGGCCTGCCCGCCGCCGACCACCAGAAGCTGGCCAGCGGACCCTACGCGGCCGGCTCGCCGTTCGCCGCCGCGGCCAACCCGCTCTACCCCAACGTGGTGACGTTCTGCTACAACAAGATCGGCGGCACCTTCTGCGCCGTCAGCTTCGACGGCGGCCTCCACTTCGTCCTCGACACCCTGGTCGACGCGGCCCCCGTCAGCGGCGCCGTCGCCACCGACCGCTCGTGCGGCGGCATCAACGGCCACCAGAAGTTCGGCGCCGACGGCACGCTCTACCTCCCCTACGGCCTGCGCTGCGGCCAGGCGTTCGTGGCGACCTCCACTGACTCCGGCGCCACCTGGACGCCGCACCGCCTGGGGGCGCCGCAGCTCGAGACCGACCCCGCCGTCACCGTGACGCCGGACGGCACCGCCTACTACATGGGCCGCGGCGACGACCAGGCGATGTACCTGTACCGCAGCCGGGACCGCTTCGCCACCCACGAGGGTCCCTTCCGCATCACGCCGCCCGACGTCAACGGCACCGTCTTCGCGGCGCTCACCTCGGGCTCGGACGGCCGCATCGCCTTCGCCTACCTCGGGCACAAGGGCGACCTGGCGCACCCGGCGCCGCCGCACAGCACCGACCAGGGCGGCAGCCGCACCCGCTGGCACCTCTTCGTCGGCATGAGCCTCGACGCCGAGGCGCCGGAGCCCTTCTTCCTCATCCACCAGGCCACCTCCGACGACGACCCCGTCCAGGTCGGCTGCGTCCTGACCACCGGCGAGCCCACGGACCCCAACGACCCCCTCAGCCCCCCGCGCTGCGGCCAGGGCAACCTGTTCGACTTCATCGACATGGCCACCGACAGGGACGGCCGCTTCTGGGTCTCCTACACGGACGGCTGCACCAGCAAGAGTTGCGCGCTGCCCGGCGCCCTGCCGGTCGACAGCCGCGACAGCTTGGTCACCGTGGCGCGCCTGGAGGAGGGGCCGAGCCTGTACGCGGAGAAGGGGCGACTCGGACCGACCTGAACCGCGAAACGCGCGAAGCGATGGAAAGCGGCAATGGCTGAAGGGCGACGCTGTTTCCCTGCATTTTCGCGGCCTTCGCGGTCGGTTGGGCGTCGGGGACGTCAGAGGTCGATGACGCGCTCATGCAGGCCGTACGCCTGGATGAAGCCGCCCGCGACGATGAGGCCGGCGCCCGCGGAGGCGACGCGCCACGTCCCCGCCTGGCCGGGCAGGAGCAGGACCCCTGAGTCGTTCAGGACCGGCATCGCGACGGCGTCGACCGACTGGGCGGCGTGGCGGCTGCCGTCGGGGGCGACGAGCTCGGCGTGGTGCGCCCCGCCCACGGCGAACGAGATGAGGAACACCAGGAGCCGGTTCTGGTCGGCGGCCATGGTGAAGTCCTGCGCCGGGTTGGGCTGCACGACGCCGGCCGTCGGCACGACGAGGTCTTGGTGGTTCAGCAGCAGGACGCCGGTGTCGTCGTAGAGGCGGCCGGTGAAGCCGCGGTGGGTCTCCTGCATCTCGGCGCGGAACACGAGGGTGCCGCTGTCGTCGTAGAAGCGCGCCTCGTTGAACCACTCCGTCTCGCTGTCGTAGTCGTACTCGGCCACCAGGTGGTCCGCGGCGCTGAGCTCGATGCGGTAGAGGGTGGAGGCGCCGTGGGTGACGGAGGCGACGCGGCCATGCACGGGGATGCTGGAGGCCTGCACGCCGTCCCAGGCGACGACCGCGTCGTTCCAGGTGGTGTTGGCCGCGAGGGGGAAGTGGTACCACGGGAAGCGCGTCTCGCCCACGCTCTGCAGCAGGCCGCGCGAGAAGTGGCCGAGGGTGGGGATGACGAAGGCGCCGTGGAAGGCGGCGATGGTCTGGTTGTCGGTGGCGAGGGTCCAGCCGCCGTCGGCGGTCTCCGCCACGACGGTGCGGATGAGGATGGTGAGGTCCCCGCCGCCGTCGCCGGCCCCCATGATGGTCCACTTGTGGGTCCACGACTGGCCGACGCTCCAGGCCGGCGCCGGGGTGGCGTTGCTGGCTGCGGCCTGCGCCGCGCCCTTCGCGCTGGCCCCGGTGAGCTGGAGCTGGGCGTCGGCCGCCGCGTCGTCCGCCTTGCGCACGCAGCCGGCGAGGGAGAGCAGCAGGGTGGCGAGCAGGAGGGCACGGAAGGCGGGAGCGGACTGCATGGGAGCATCCAGGCAAGCGACGGCAGGATAGGCTTTCTGACCAAAGTGGGGCCATCCTCCAGAAGGGGGCGGGCCGCGCCCAAGCCCCACGCGCCACGGCCCGCCCAAGTCTCCATGAACCGCGCGTGGGCAGGGCGAGGATGCGCGCCGGACCCAAAGCTGGGCTGGCTCAGGCCAGCGCCAGTTCCATTCCCTCTCCTCCCCGCTGCCATCCTGAAGCCTCCTGCCTGCCGGGATGACTTGGGGCGCGGCAACCCTTATGCTGCGGGGAACGCCTGGCTCCAGGTGGCCCGTCCCGCAGTCCTCCTGCTCTGCCTCCTTGTCGCGGCCCCCGCCGTGGGGGCCCAGGGGACAGGGGCGCCGGCATGGACGCGCACCGACTTCGACTTCCCTTCCTTTGACGGCACCGTCCTGAAGGCCTCCAAGTGGGTGCCCTCCTCCGGCTGCCCCTGTCCGGCCATCGTCGAGACCAACGGCTGGAACAACCGCCACGACCAGGCGTCGGAGCTGCGTTTCGCCGAGCGCTACGCCGGCCTCGGCTACTACGTCCTGGGCTTCACGAGCCGCGGCTGGGGCAACTCGGAGGGCGACATCGAGCTGGACGGCCCGAAGGAGCAGAACGACACCAAGGCGGTCATCGGCTTCCTGGCCGGGCAGCCCGAGGTGTGGCTCGACGGCCCCGGCGACCCCCGCGTCGGCATGGTCGGCGAGTCCTACGCCGGCGGCATCCAGCTCCTCGTCGCCCAGCAGGACTCCCGCATCGACAGCCTGGTCCCGCTCATCACCTGGAGCAACCTGCTCGACAGCCTGGCGCCGCACGACGTTCTGAAGGTCGGCTGGGTCAGCGAGCTCTACGCCACCGGGCAGACCGTGGGCCGCGGGGCGCCCGTCCCCGGCCAGCACCCCGGCGACGACCCCAACACCAGCGGCCCCAGCCAGAAGCTCACCGAGTGGTACATCGCGTCCAGCGCCCAGAACGGCCCCACCGCCGACATGCGGACGGAGATCGGCCAGGTCCGCAGCCTCCGCCCCGGCGCCCTCAAGACGCCGACGCTGCTGATGCAGGGCTGGGGCGACACGCTGTTCCAGCCCAACCAGGCGCTCATGACCTATGCCGACCTGCACGCGCGCGGCGTCCCGGTGCGGCTCGTCTACTTCCCCGGCGGCCACGGCATCAGCCTCCCCGCCGACGACCCCGCGGCGGTCGCGGCGGACTTCGTGCGCGACGACTGGTTCAACGTCACCCTGCGCGGCCACGCCCCCACGCTGCCGCCCTACCCGGTCCTGCGCTACCGTTCCCTGGAGAAAGACTACGTCGGGGAGACGCAGTGGCCGCCCGCGGGTAGCGCGCTCTGGCGCGGCTACCTGGGCAGCGACGGCCTTGCCGCGACCGCACCGGCGCAGGACGTGTCCGTCCGGCTCGCCAACCCGGTCGGCCCCGCCACCTGCGTCGACGTGCCGAGCTTCCAGTCCAACACCAACGGCCTCTGCCCCTACGCGGCCGAGGGCACCTCCGTCGCCTGGGCCGGCCCCCCGCTCGACGTCGACACGGAGGTCACCGGCATCCCCGTCGCACATCTTCAGGTCTCCAGCACGCAGCTCGCCGACGTCCGCCTGTTCCTGACCCTCGTTGACGTCGACGGGGAGGGCAAGGCGGCCCCCATCCTGCGCCAGACGGTGCCGGTCCGCCTCGCCAGCGGCTCGCCCGCCGCCGTGGACGTCCTGATGCAGGCGGTGACCGCGACGCTGCCGAAGGGCCACCGCATCGGCCTCCAGGTCGCCACGACCGACCTGGCCTTCTTCGCCAGCCGCGAGCCTGGCGTGGTCACCATCGGCAGCGGGCCCGCGGCGCCGACCTGGCTCGACGTTCCCGTCGTCCCCAAGGACGCCTGGGGCGACCGGACGGCCCCGGCCCTCACCGTCGCCGCGACGCCCATCCTGGAGCCGGCCGCGTGCGCCGTGACGGCGGGAGGCTGCCCGGCCCGTCTTGCCTACGTGCTGGAGGTGGACGCCACCGACAACGTCGGGCTCCCGGCCAGCTTCTTCGGCGCCGCCTCGGGCGGGGCGGTGCGCATCGAGGACGGGCCGCGCTCCGCCGCCTCCGCCAGGATGCAGGTACGCGTCCAGATGCCCAGCGACCCGAAGGCGGACGCCCCGGCGGTCGAGGTCTCGGCCACCGACCTGCTGGGCAACCGGGGGAGCGCGACGTGGCACGCCCCCGCCGCGTGGGCCAGCACCGGCTGCGCGATGGGCGCGTCCAGCCTCTGCCCGCAGGAGACGGCGACCAAAACGAGTCCTGCCTTGGAGCTTGCGTTCCTGCTGGGAGCCCTTGCCCTCGGGGTCGCTCTCCGCCGCCGCCCCGATTGAACCGCGGAAGCCACGGAAGGCGCGGAAACGTCTCCGTGGGTTCCGCGCCTTCCGCGGTTTGCCCTGGGGGATGTCAGAGCGTCTTGACGAAGTCCCGGATCTCCGCCACCAGCGCCCCCGGGATGTCCTCCTGCAGGAAGTGCCCCGCGCCGGGGTAGAACGTCGGCTCGGGGTGGCGGGGCAGCAGGTCGCGGAAGGCGAAGGCGTGCCGCTTGCCGAACGCCGGGTCGTTCTCGGCCCACAGGAGGCGCGCCGGGACGTCGAGCAGGCCGAGGTTGTGCTCCACGTCCGCCATCGTGGCCCAGTCCTTGTGGCCGGGGCCGTCGGGCACCATGCGGACGAACTGCACGAGCGCCTCGCGGCTGGCGCGGGTGGGGAACGGGTGGCGGTAGCCCTCCATCACCGCCTCCAGCAGGTCGCGCTCGGTGTACTTGGGGATGAACGTCTCGACGTACAGGTTGCGGCGGCCGATGAGCCACTCGCCGACGCCGCGCCTGCGCAGCAGCTTGAGCATGCGGGGCAGGCGCATCGGGACCGCGTGGGTGAACGCCCAGGTGTTCAGCACCACGACGCCGGAGAGCAGGTCGGGGTGGCGGCCCGCGAAGCCCAGCCCGATGGGGCCGCCCCAGTCCTGCACCACCGGCACGATGCGCTTGAGGTCCAGGCCCGCCACCAGCTCCTCCAGGTTGCGGATGTGGCGGTCGAGGCTGTGGTAGTGCGGGTCCCCCGGGTGGTCGCTGCGCCCGAAGCCGACGTGGTCGACGGCGACGACCCGGGCGTGGCGGGCGAGCGGGGCAATGAAGTCGCGGTAGAGGAAGCTCCAGGTCGGGCTGCCGTGCAGCAGCAGCACCGTGGGGCGGCGCAGCCCGGCGCGGCCCATCTCGACGAAGTGCATCTGGGTGCCGTCGCTGAGCCGGAACCACTCGTCCTCGAAGGGGTAGAGGTCGCCGAGCACCTCGTCGGGCCAGCCGTTCCGAAGGGCCACGGCGCGCCATTTCCTCGGCAAGTTAAGGCTTGGCTGCTTTGGCTCCCGCCGTCACGCCGCCCGCCGGCGCCGGAGCGCGGCCGCGCCCACCAGCAGGAGCGCCACGCTGGCGGCGGGGGCTGCCGGGATGGAGAACGCGTTGGCGCCGCCCGGAACATCCTTGAACCGGACCCCGACGTCGTTGTAGGTGGCCGACGAGTTGCCCTGGGCACTTTGCACCAGGAGGCTGAACGTCAGGCGGATGGGGTCGCCGTGCGCCCTGCCCTCCACGATGCGGAACGGGAAACTGGCCTGGTCGCTGTGGGTGAAGTTGACCGTGGCGTTCACGTCGGCGGGCCCCATCCACTCCAGTCCCTCGGTGGCGCTGACGGTCAGGCGGACGGCCGCGGTGCCGTTGCCGGAGCCGTCGTCGTCCAGCGTGACGTTGAGCCAGCCCTCGTCGTCCTCGTGCACGGTGAGCTCGCCGTCCTCGTTGATGCCGACGCGGTCGGCGACGATGCGCGCGTGGCCGCGGACGCCGTTCACGTTGAAGTCAGCCTCGGCCCGCACGGTGGTGGGGGGAGGGGCACTGTCGCTGCCGGCGGCGACCTCGAGGTAATTGGACGCGCACTCCTCGGGCGGCTTCGGGCAGCCGTTGGGCAAGGGGTTGTCCACTTTGCCGGTGGCGGCGGGGGCCAGGGCGAGGGCGGCAAGGGCTGCGGCCAGGAGGCAGAGCGCGAAACGCACGCGCGCCCATGCCCCCGCCACTATTTGAGCCGGCGCCCGCTGTCGCCCGCTTGCCTACGCCACCTGCCGCAGGCCGCGCCGCGCCGCCGCCTGGTTGATGCGGGTGGCCTCCTCGAGCGCGATGCCGAGCCGGCTGCGCAGCCGCTCCAGCAGCAGGTTCTCCTTGGCGCCCATCACGCCGTCCGACCACACCAGCGTCGCCTGCTCCTCGTAGAGCCGCAGGCGCTCCCGGTGGGTGAGGCCCTCCTGCGGGCGCGGCCCCACGGCGTCGGCGACCCGGCGGCCCAGCCGCTCCAGCGGCGACAGGGCGAACACCAGCAGGCCGGCCGCG